>CANGMZ010000004.1 GCA_947454715.1 Chitinophagaceae bacterium | reverse complement strand
CAAAGAATTGTTGTTGCGTATATGTTGCAATACTGGTTGGGCTTTGCAAGACAAAAAACTCAATATTGATAAAAGTAAAAGAGTACTGTAAGTACGTTTATATAGTTGTCTATTATTGTAAAGTTGAGCACGCATATATGAGGAAGCTTGATTGAATCAAACCTACATAAAATTACATTGTAAAATACGGTTCTGTATTTACTTTACCCGTTCTTGAATCCTTTTTCTACAACTGTTCTTACTATGCCGAAGAACCATGAGTCAGGTAGTATTCTCCGCATGAATAATAATAGCGGAGACACCCCACCAACAGCATATCTTAATCTGAAATTATTATCTGTAGCAGCTTTGTAAATTGTTTTTGCTACGACATCAGGCCCCGGTGCATTTTTGCCTTCTTTTTGTGTGTTGGGGTATATTACAGATTCATAGTTGTCGTAGTCTTTTATTGATTTGTTCTCAAATAATACTTGTGACTGTGTATAAAACTCTGTTTTAATAGCACCCGGTTCTACACATTTTACCCTTATGTTTAATGGTCTAAGTTCAAACGCCAAAGACTCTGAGAAGCCTTCCATAGCCCACTTGGTACCATGATAAAGACTGTATATTGGGAATGTTATCAGGCCGCCCATACTGGTAATATTAATGACGGTGCCATTTCTTTTACTACGGAAGTGAGGCAGTATGGCTCTGATAACATTCATGCAGCCAAATACATTGGTATCAAACTGCTTTTTTATTTGCTCTTCAGTTGCTTTTTCAAATATACCCACTGCCCCATACCCAGCATTGTTGCAGAGTACATCTATGCTGCCAAAATCATTAATGGCAGCAGCAATTGCTGTGTTGATCGACGATGTATCACTTACATCAAGCTTGTATAGTTTTACGCCCTGCCAATGTTGCATTTCTGTTTCTTTCTCCGGGTTGCGTAATGTTGCAGCAACTTGCCAACCATGCTCACTAAAGTGCTTAACTGTTGCTTTGCCAATGCCTGAAGATGTGCCGGTAATGAATATGGTTTGTTTCATAAAAATCTATTCAACTGTTTTTATAAGTTCCAATAATGCATTTGTAACGTTCTTAATCGATACTATAGTCGTTGTATCAATTATCATGCCTTCAGCATTCATCTTAGAGCGAATGTAAGAGATAAGTAGGCTTGTATCTTCTGTTACATTTGTTGATAAGGCAGTAAATGTATTGAGTAGTGCAGCATGCGCTTTGTCACCTCCTGTTGCAGCTGTTATTAATGCAAGCGGTTTATATACTAATTCGCCGGATGATACGGTCCAGTCGAGTGCATTTTTCAAAGAGCCCGGTACGCCGAATGCATATTCAGGTGAGCAAATTAAAACACCATCACTTTCCTTTAAAATTTTACGAAATGCAGTAACGGCTTCATTAGGTTCTTTGCTGTCATCGAAGTGAGGTAGTTGCCCTAGTCCGTTATATATAATAACCTCCGCCTTTTCTTTGAGCAGTTCTGCCGCTAGCTGAATGACTGTGTTGTTAGATGAGTTGCTGCGCAGGCTACCGGATATTGCAACTATTACCGGTTTGTTATTTTGTTTCATGATAATGGCGAAGTTTTCAGTACTTAAAATTAGGTACTTTGTTGTGGGTATGTAACGAGTAGATAATAATCTTTTGTAAAATAACTTATCAATCGTAGTAAATGAAAACACCCATTGCCTGTAATTGGTCAATGGGTGTTTGGTAATATATACTATTTTATTTTTGAGCTGTTTTGTCAGATACGCTGAGCTTTATTTCATTATCATCACTCTTTTTGTCGATCAATAACAACCTTGGGTCAAGCACCACTTTATATGGTTTTACATTGGTTGGTATGCTTAGCTTAGTTACGCCGTCTTTTAGCTTATAACGAACAAGCTGCAGAATAGTATTCTTGTCTTTATATACCGCAACTTCTATGTAATCATTACAACTAATTGCCGTTTCTTTTCCTTCACCTGTTGCGCTTAATTTTTTTATGTCAACAGTGAAATTGGTAACGAAATCATTGCCATTTTTTGTTGTAGTGGCTTCAGTTATTTTGTTGTCATAAATGATGATTTTTTGGAAGCCATCTGTAATCATGTACTGCATTGAGTCAGGTGTTACAGCTCTCATACAAGCAAGGAAGTCATTTGTAGTAGGGTATGGTGGTCCTTTAAATGCATACTTGTTGATGAAGTTTTTCAAGCCATGATTAATGCTGTCTTCGCCTATGTATTTACGGAGTGATGTCATAATGATACCTCCTTTTTGATATAGAATATAACCTTGCCCGGCATCTTCATAAGCTAATGGTCTTTCTTTCTCAGACTCAGAAGATCTTGCCGTCAGGTATTTATCCATTTCAATGTGCAGGAACTTTCTGATTCTGTCGTTACCATACTGCTGCTCCATTACCGTAATTGCACCATACTGTGCCAGTGTTTCAGAAAGCATGTTAGAGCCTTCTACATCTGCACCTATAACCTGATGCGCGAACCACTGGTGTGCTACTTCATGGGCAGTTACATAAAATGTGTAGTCGATATCTTCCTTGCTGCTGTCATCAATATCTGCAATAAAACCGATACCCTCGGAGAATGGTATTGTGTTAGGGAATGATTGTGCAAATGTTGCATAACGGGGGAATTCCAATATGCGCACCTGTTTGTGTTGGTAAGGAGAAAAGTTAGCGGCATAATATGTTAGTGCCTTCTTTATGCCACTCATCATTCTGTTCAGGTTGTATTCATGTCCCTTGTGATAGAATATTTCCAGATTAACACCATTGAATACTTCCCTCTTTATAAGATATCGTGCGGAGAGGAATGAATAGAAGTTCAGAATTTTGCTATCCATTTTATAATGGAAATAGGCTCTGCCATTTTCATTCCATTCTTTCTGCAAATATCCCGGTGCAACAGCCACCTGATCAGCTTCTGTGCTTACCGTAGCTTCAAAATTGATGAAATCAGCGTCATGAATAAATACATTGTTGGTATATGCAGCGGTATCTGTGATTGGCTTAGATGTTGCTCTGTATTTCAAGCCATGTTTTTTTCTGGTACTATTGTCCGCTATCTCCATCTCACTATTATAGCCAATGCTTGGCATAAAGCTGGTGTTGTTAATGAACGTGCCATTGTATATTGGTGTTGACAAGCCACTGAAATCGTGTTGGAAGCCGTGATTGATTTTGTCTACATTGAATACCATCGTAATTGTATCGCCGGCGGCTAGTGGTTGTGCCAGCTTATAGATACGATAGTTCATCATGGTGTCATTCATAGATAACTGTGCACCTCTGCTAAACGCAATGGAATTTATCTTCAATCCATCGGCTAACTGCAGGTGTATAGAGTCAATTATTTTGTTCGTTTTATTCTGAAGTATATAAGTGCCGGTAGCATGCAGGTTCCTTTCTTTTGGGAACAAATCAAGCTTCACTACTACATCCGTTATTTTGGGTTGTGGCACATGCTCATATTGTTTGTACTTCTTTTCATAAGTAACTTGTAGTTCTTCTTCGTCGAAAGAACTTATATGCTTATTCAGCACATTGGTATTGTAGTATATGAAACTGCCGGTTCCGGCGAATATCAACAGGGCTATGCCTATTAATGCAAAAGATCTTTTCTTTGCACCGGCATCGGCTTGAGAAAAACGCCATGATAGTTTAGCGTCAGATCCTCTTGCCCAAAGTAAATTAGTGAGTGTAGCCAGTATCAGGCCAAAGGCAGCCCAGTATAATTTGTATATCAGGAACGGATAAGTAGTGTGGCCGAACTTATTCATATCAGAATAAGCATACCCGGATGATGAATTAAATACAAACAGATTGTGTTTTAGAACAACAGCCGCGAAGAATGTATTCCAGACATAAAATAAGATTACGGTGAAATAGCCGATATACTTATTCTTTACCAATGTTTGAATGAATATACAAAGGATGGCAAGCATCCACATTGATATCAATTTAAAGCCAAACAGATACTGTATATAAAGTAATGGCTCAAAGTGGAAATAACCTCTGAATAACTGTACAATTATGCCACAAACCATTATCAATGCCATAAGTAGGAATTGCACAAAGAGCAGCCCGGATAGCTTACTTATGTAAAATGTCCAGTTAGGTACAGGCAATGCATCAAGTATATTGTCCATTCTGTTTTCTCTGTTTCGCCAAACTATTTCACCTCCAAAGAAGATAGTGAGGATTACCATAAATGTTTGGAACGCAGAACCGAAATATTCCATTACCTGATAGGTTACCGGAAAGGTTGGTGTGTCATATATTGCCTTGCCTATTTGCATAGATACCAGGAATAAGAACAGAATGCCGAATAGTATGATAATTCTGAAATAAACATTTCTCAGTATAGTGCGGCACTCATTAAGAGATAATGCCCATAGATTTTTCAGGTTACTAGTAGTGGTAAACGAGCGGGTTACTTCAGGTAATTTCTTTTGTTCAAAAGAAATATTTACAAATGTATTTGCAGGTGCTTTGTCTGCAACTTTTGTTTTTCGGAATGATACTCTTCTTGCCGATGAACTGAATGAAAAACTGAAATATCCGACCATGAATATTAACGCAGAGATACCTAGCCACAACAGTCGGTTCCATAAAAGGACACCGGTCATTTGGTATGTGAGGTGGTTCTTATCGTAAGTACTCCAGTGTTTGCTAATGAAAGTCTTGGCCTGGTCGCCCATAGGCTCGATAATTGCAGCAAGTGTTTCATACTGCATAGAGCCTATAAATGCACTCGCAAAACCGATACCTACCCAGTATATAATCAGTGAAAGCCAGATAATAAATATATCTCTGGCAATAAGGCTTACTGCAAAAAATATAGTGCCCTGCAAGATCAGATTAGGCACCACACTCTGAATATAGGACAGAAGATATGGCGTCATGCTGAATGCACCAATCTTATCGGCATTAACCCATGGTGATGAATAGGCAAGCATCATGCCCAGTGCAGGCCCTGTAAGTATGAGCATACATACGAATACCGCTCCGGCATACCTGCCCAAGAGGTAACTCTGTTTAGTAACCGGGGTAGAGAATATAAGGTTATGTGTATTATACCTGAAGTCCTTTAATACGGCATTGCCAATGACCGCTACAACTATTATTGCGCCTATCCAGCCGTCTATCTGAGTAAACAGGGCATCTATGAGTAGGGGAGAATTGGCAAGGATTTTTTCTCCTGCCATGTTAACTGATGCTGTTTTAAATGCTCCGCCTACAACAAGTGCAATCAGAAACGTAATAGCAAATAGTATAAGAAAGTATATGTAGGTAGATAAAGACTTCAACAGCCTTTTCACCTCAAACGAAAATATGGTACTGAACATGGTCCGAATGGTTTTATGCGGTTAGGCAATGTTAGAGAAATAGATGTCTTCAAGGGTTGGCTTAACTGATGCAAAACCATTGCCCGGATCCATATCACTGTTTACATATACCATTACCTGGCCCGATGATAGTCTGGATAAAATGACCTTATATTTATCCTGATACGCAGCCACTTCATCTTTCCTGATTCTTTTAGCCCATATCTTATCATTGAGTGCCTCAGTAAGTTTTTCAGGGTGTCCCTGTTGCATAACCTGTCCATTGGCTATAATGGCCATATCATTACATAATTCGCTCACATCATCTACAATGTGTGTAGATAGGATGATTACTATGTTTTCTCCTATTTCACTGAGTAGATTATTAAAACGTAAACGTTCTGCAGGGTCTAATCCCGCAGTAGGCTCATCAACTATTATCAATTTGGGGCTGCCAATAAGTGCTTGTGCAATACCAAAGCGTTGCTTCATACCACCCGAATATCCTGCAAGATATTTGTTGCGGTGCTGATAAAGATTTACCTGCTCCAACAGGGCTTTTACAAGTTCCTTTCGTTCTCCGTCATTAACAACGCCTTTCAGGCGGGCAATATAGTGCAGCATTTCTTCTGCCGATACATTAGGGTATACCCCGAATTCTTGCGGTAGGTATCCCAGAACTTTTCTTAGTTCCGCTTTATTCTTGGTTACATCAATATCTCCAAACATAATAGTGCCTGAATCTGCATCCTGCAATGTGGCTATAGTGCGCATGAGCGACGATTTGCCGGCACCATTGGGACCAAGTAGCCCAAACATGCCATTGCCTATGTTCAGTGATACGTTTTTCAGTGCATGTACCCCGTTTGGGTATGTCTTAGATAGATTAGAGATCTGTAACATTTTATGATGATTTTCTATAGTTTGATGTGTGTAAAACAAAGGAGATGAATCTATCTCTTTTTATTAGTCGTTAAAGTAATTCTTTTTGTTACAAAATTTCAGAAATAAATTATGTTTTCCCTGCTTCCTTGTTTTGTGGTGGCTGTAATAATATGTCTATATTTACTTTTTGGCAGCAAAATTGCTTGCTTGTCATTATGTTATTATTCATTTTAAAACTAAAGATTAAATGATCAACACAATTAAAACGGTATGTTTAGCATTCACTATGCTCTTCGCTTTTACAAGCTTTGCTCAAAACACAGATCAGAAGGCTAAGGACGATGCCTTGCTCAAGGCATATTTTGCAAAGAACAAAATCAAAGCTACTAAAACCGCATCCGGACTTTATTACGTAATTACTAAAAAGGGAACTGGTGCTAACGCCCAAAAAGGGCAGACAGTTTCTATGAATTATCTGGGAACATTTCTTGATGGCAAAAGATTTGACGGTAATGTCGATGAGAATTACAAAAGCACAAGAAGCCCGCTTTCGTTTACACTTGGTGTAGGTCAGGTAGTTCCAGGTTGGGACGAAGGTATTCAGCTTCTTAACCCAGGTACTCGTGCAACTTTATACTTGCCATCAAGCATAGGTTATGGTGCATCTGGTCGCGGACCAATACCACCGAACACAGTTATGGTGTTTAATGTGGAGCTTTTGTCTGTAAAGTAATTTAGGTTTATACATATTCATGAGGTGTTTGCAACAGCAAACACCTTTTTTTATGAACTACGCTAAACAAAACAGGCCAACCTTTCGGTTAGCCTGTCATATATTTTTGAGTAGCAATTATTCTACACCTTCATTATTATGTCTGCGGATATATCCCTTCATAATACCACGACCTGTTTCTCTTACAAATGTGATAATCTCATCGCGCTCGTCTGAAACCGGGATCTCTGTTTCTATGATGCTCAATGCTTTAGATACATTGTAGCCTCTTACAAACAAGATGCGGTAGATATCAAGTATGTGATTGATCTGGTCGATTGTATAGCCTCTGCGCTTCATACCTACAGAGTTCACACCTACATAAGATAGCGGCTCACGAGCTGCTTTTACATAAGGAGGAATATCTTTACGTACCAGTGAACCACCGGTAACAAAGGCATGAGAACCAATACGCACAAACTGCTGAACAGCAGTAAGACCCGCAAGTACTACGTGATCTCCAACAATAATGTGACCAGCTAGGGTAGTGTTATTGGAGAAGATGCAATAGTTACCTACTTCACAGTCGTGCGCAATATGCGTATATGCCATTATCAGGCAGTTGTTACCTATTTTGGTCGCATTCTTGTCTGATGTGCCACGATTAATGGTTACACACTCACGTATAGTAGTATTGTCACCAATTATTGTAATGGTGTCTTCGCCCTTATACTTCAGGTCTTGAGGAATAGCGGAAATAACAGAACTCGGGAATATGCGCACATTCTTGCCTATTCTCGCACCTTCCATTATGGTTACGTTAGATCCTATCCATGTACCTTCACCTATCTCCACATTTTTGTGGATGGTGGTAAACGGGTCAATCTTTACATTGGGAGCTATCTTAGCGTCCGGGTGTACGTATGTAAGCGGGTGAATCATTTTTTGTCTTTTCTTACTATTTGAGCTACTAACTCAGCTTCTGTAGCGAGTTTGTTACCTACGTAAACCATTCCCCTCATTTCACAGATTCCTCTGCGTATAGGGCTTAACAATTCTAATTTTAATATCAGGGTATCTCCCGGAACTACTTTTTGCTTAAAACGTACTTTGTCTATTTTAAGGAAGTATGTATCGTAGTTTTCCGGATCTACATAGTTATTCAATGCAAGAATACCACCTGTTTGTGCTAGTGCTTCAATCTGCAAAACACCTGGCATTACAGGGTTTCCAGGGAAGTGGCCCGGGAAGAAATATTCATTGACAGTTACGTTTTTGATGCCTACCACATGTGTATCGCTCAATTCAATGATCTTGTCGACCAAAAGGAAAGGATACTTGTGCGGAAGCGCTTTTGATATCATGTTGATATCGTAGATAGCTGGCTGAGAAGGATCGTAGTGCGGTATGTCTGACAGATGTTTGTTCTTCTTGATATACTGCTTAATCTTCTTAGCAAATTCTACGTTAGAAGCATGGCCCGGGCGGCTCGCAATGATGTGTGCCTTGATAGAGTGACCGATTAAGGCTAAGTCGCCTACTACATCCAGTAGTTTGTGGCGGGCAGGTTCATTCGTAAAATGTAGCTGTACATTGTTAAGAATGCCTTCCTGTTTTACTTCTATTTTTTGTTTGTTAAATACTACTGCAAGGCGGTCCAGAGTATCCTGACTCACTACTTTGTCTACAACTACGATAGCATTGCTGACATCGCCACCTTTAATCAGGTTGTTATCCAGCAAATACTCCAACTCATGCAGAAAGCAGAATGTACGGCAAGGTCCTATCTCTTTTTTGAATTCAGAGATATGTTTCAATGCTGCATGTTGTGTGCCTAATACAGGGGAGTTGAAATCAATAAGTGTAGTAATCTGATAATCAGAAGATGGAACTGCAAGCATATCCACATTCTTAACCGGATCGTAATAATGTATATTGGTATCTATTGAATATACAATTCTGCGTGCATCTTGTTCAAGTATACCAACGCTTTCAATTGCCTCAATAAATTCACGGGAACTACCATCAAGGATAGGTACTTCAGGGCCATCAAGCTCTATAAGTGCATTGTCAACTCCCAAGCCAACAAGTGCAGCCATGGTATGTTCCACTGTGCTTACTCGTGCACCGTTATGTTCAATAGTTGTGCCGCGCGATGTGTCTACAACGAAATCTACATCAGCTTTTACTACCGGTTTTTCCGGAAGGTCTATGCGCTGAAAGCGAATACCAAAGCCGGGATTAGCAGGCTTCATGGTCATGGTAACAATAGCACCTGTATGCAGGCCTACACCATGCACAGTAACATTGCCTCTGAGTGTGTTTTGGTTTTCACCCACATTCGATTGATGCAATGAATCGGCCTTTTTCTTACTCTCTGATCTTAACGAAATATCTTCACTCACTTTTTATATTCCAGATTTTGGGTACTCAATAATGCTGTTAATTCATTAACCGTTTCTTCCAGCTTCAGAAGCCTTTGTTGCAATTCAGGCAAATTTCTGAAAATTGCCTGACTTTTCAACGAACTTTTATAATCAAATGCCGGTGTACTATTCAATACTGTATACGGAGTGTTTACAGATTTTGAAATTCCGCTCTGGGCATTAATTTTTGTGCCATCAGCTATTTGAATATGGCCTACCATCCCTACCTGGCCACCTATCACACAGTGTTTGCCTACTTTTGCACTACCTGATATGCCGGTTTGTGCTGCTATTACTGTATGTTCACCTATCTCAACATTGTGTGCTATCTGAATCAGATTGTCCAGTTTCACACCTTTTCTAATTATTGTAGAACCCATTGTGGCTCTGTCTATTGTAGTATTGGCACCTACTTCTACATCGTCTTCTATTATCACATTGCCAATTTGTGCCATTTTCTTGTAGCTGCCATCTTTTAATGGCGCAAATCCGAACCCGTCACCGCCTACTACAGTACCTGAGTGTATCACTACTTGTTTACCTAGTCGGCAATCGTCATAGATTTTTACTCCGGCATAGATTTTTGTATTGTCACCAAGTACTACATTATTACCAATATAGCAACCCGGATATATTTTCACCCCATCACCTATCACCGCATTTTCACCAATGTACGAAAATGCACCCACATATACATCTTTTCCTAAAGTTGCAGTAGTTGAAATGTAACTGGGTTGTTCTATACCTGTCTTTGCTCCACCGGAGATCATCTCTCCATATTTATCTAGTAATAAAGCAAAACCACTATATGCGTCTTTTACTCTTATTAATGTAGCTTCAACAGGTCGTTCTATTTCCAGTGATTCATTAATGATAATTATAGATGCCTTCGATGTGTAGAGGTATTCTTCATATTTAGGATTGGCTATAAAACTCAAAGACCCACTATTCGCTTCCTCAATTTTCGCCACGTCACTCACCTTAACGGTAGGATCTCCTTCCAATTTTCCTTGTAACAGGGTTGCTATCTGCTGTGCTGTAAACTGCATGTCCGGTTAATTTTCAGTTATTTATTTACACCCATTTTCGTTCATCAAGGCCATTTTTCAAGATTGGATGTAGCAAATGTAGTTTTTATGAACGGCACGAGCAAGAGTTTGATTAACTAATGAATCGTCTATTTCCGTAATATTCTTAACTAATCCGCTTTTAGTTTCAATTTTTATTAATTCGTCGTTAGTTTTATACGTGCTGTTGCTCGCAATACCATCAAAAACGAAATAATGTATATATTTATCTTCTATTCCAAACTGTAATTTGACCTCTTCCTTTTTTTGCGTCAAAATGCTTGCCAAAGATTCAGAATCGAAGATAATTTTATAAAGTTTTCTTAATATTAGCATTTGACAGAGCTTAGATAATACTTTATCTTTATGCGTTTGCCATACTTTTATTGAAGCCATTACATCTGTATCATCTAATTGGCAATACATTTCAAGATGTATAGGGTTATTTATAAAGTCTTCTTCTGTCAGATTCTGATATAAAAAATGTTTAAAAACCGGAGTGGCAAATAATTCTTCACCCTCACTTGCCAGTTCTTTTGCTCTGTTTAATATTTTTATTAATAACATTTCTGACCCCAATACTGTTTTGTGCAGGTATACCTGCCAATACATGAGCCTTCTTGCTATTATGAACTTCTCAACAGAATGGACGCCTTTTTCCTCCACCATGAGTTCATTATCCCTAACAGTCAGCATTTGTAATATGCGGTCGTAACCGATGACACCTTCAGATACACCGGTAAAAAAGCTGTCTCGGTTTAAGTAATCCATCCTATCTACATCTAACTGGCTTGATACCAATTGATGCAGATACTGACGAGGATATGAATGGTCGAAAATTTCTATTGCAGTAGTGAGTAGGCCGTTGAACTCTTTATTCATTCTTTCCATTATCAGTCTGGAAAGGGTTTCGTGATGCACACCTACAATAGTATGCTCCAATGAGTGCGAATAAGGACCATGCCCAACATCGTGAAGTAAAGCCGCAAGTCTTGCAGCGGTACTTTCTTCTTTACTGGTAATAATATCTTTGGCTTTGAGTTCATCTAATGCCTTACCCATAAGGTGACATGCGCCTAATGAGTGGTGTAGCCGGGTATGTACTGCGCCTGGGTATACCAGTTGCGCCATACCCATTTGCTTAATATTTCTTAACCGCTGAAACCAAGGATGATCTATAACTTTAATAACCTCGGGTTCCGGAAATCGCAGAAAGCCATATACCGGGTCGTTGATTATTTTTACTTTATTCCGCATTTACTTTTATTTATTCTTATGCCTGTTGTCGTTAACCGCAACCGCAACCACAATTACTTCCTTATTCATCTTCATCTTTTACAGGCGCACCGGCATGTTCTATTGGGTCCTCACCATCTTTTGGTGTTTTCCCTGCCTTCTTATTTTTATCTTTATCAGCTCCCGGTGCTCCGTCTCCGGCAGCATTGTCTCCACCGCCACCGCAGTCCTGGAATCCTTCAGGAGCTCTGAATGTAGCCGCAGGATTGATATTCAGGTTCTTATCTGCATAAACTCTCTTCATAAAGTAAGCCCATATAGGTAATGCCGCCGCCGCACCCTGACCAAGTGCTTCACTTCTGAAACGGAATTCTCTGTCATCACAACCAACCCATGCTCCTGCAAGTAACTGAGGGGTGTAACCTATAAACCATGCATCAGCCTGGTTATTAGTAGTACCTGTTTTACCTGCAATGTCATTCATCAGTCCATAGCGGTGACGCATACGTCCACCCGTACCAAAGTCAACGACACCCTTCATCATTTTTACCATTTTATAGGCAGTATTTGGGTTGATTACTTCTTTTTGTACAGGTGCAAAATTCTTTATCAGCATTCCATTCTTATCTTCAATACGCACCATGAAATAGGGTTGTGTGTTTGTTCCTCCACCGGGGAACATACTATAGGCGCCCATCATCTCATATAACGAGATATCAGAAACGCCTAATGCTACAGATGGGAATTTATCTAAACGACTGGTAATATTGCATTTATGAGCAAAGTCAACAAATGCTTCAATGCCTACTTGTTTTAGTATATATAATGCAGCATTATTGAGTGATAGTGCCAGTGCATATTTCATAGGCACGTCTCCGTTTTCAGACCCACCGGCATCATAAGGTTTAGGTAGGGTAGGAAAACTCTGTGGCGCAGTTTGTACAATACCGCAAGGGGAGAATCCGTTATCAACTGCGAAGCAATACAACAGCGGTTTTATAGTTGAACCTACCTGACGTTTGGTGTTCACGTTTACGTGGTCAAATTGAAAGAAAGTGTGATCGATGCCACCTACCCACGCTTTTACCTCTCCGGTAAACGGATCCATAGCCATAAAACCCGATTGAAGGAAGGTTTTCATGTACTTTATAGAGTCTATAGGACTGATAGTAGTATCCTTATAATGTAATTTATTCCAAGCAAAAACTCTGGTCTTATTAGGGCGTTCCATCATAGCCATGGCTTGCTTATCACTCATGTTCATGTCTTTGAACGACTGATATCTGTCTGATGCCTTTATGCTACTGTTTAAGATGTTTTGTACATTGCTTTTCGCGCCTTTCTCCCAAACCGAACCATCGCGATAGCCACTTTGTGCCATAAACTGTTTTTGCAGTTCTGTAAGGTGCTCTTGCATAGCCTCTTCTGCATAGCGTTGCATGCGCACATCTATGGTGGTGTATATTTTCAAGCCATCTTTATACAAGTCGTAAGGATTGCCGTCCGGCTTCTTCAAATCTTTCAATATTGCCTTTACCTGCGATTCCAGTACTTGTCTGAAATAAGGTGCTATACCATCGTGATAGTCTATTTTATGATAGTTAAGTGGTGTTTCATGATCTTTAAAACTGTCTGCCTGTCCTTCAGTAAGGTAGTTATATTTTACCATCTGGTCCAGAACCGTATTTCTTCTGCTTTTAGCTCTTGCTGGGTTTTTACGAGGGTTATACATCGTATTTCCCTTCAGCATACCTATCAATATGGCGGCCTCGTCAATCGTTACTTTATCTGGTGTTTTATTGTAGAATGTAAGTGATGCATTACGAATACCAAACACGTTATCGCCAAAAGGTACTGTATTCAGATATAGCGTAATAATTTCATTTTTTGTAAGGTTTCGCTCTAGTTTTACTGCCAAAACCCACTCTTTCAGCTTAATGAACGGTAGGAGTACTGAACTTTCTACGTTACGTGGGAAAAGGTTTTTGGCTAACTGTTGGGTAATAGTTGATGAACCACGCTTTTTATGTATCAATGCATAAATAGGAATTGCCACTGTCGCTATGGGGTCAATACCGGAGTGGTCAAAAAAGCGGGCATCTTCCGTTGCCAACAAAGCATTAATCACATTTGGTGAAATATCAGTGTATTTGCAATTAGACCTATCCTGTACATAGTAACGCCCAAGTATAGTGCCGTCAGCCGCATACACGTCTGATGACAATGCGCTCTGCGGGTTTTCTAACTCAATCATTGAGGGCATATAACCGATCATGCCATGGTCTATGGCAAAAATCAGCAAAATAAAAGTGACAATGAAAAAGATAAATGAACGCCAGAGAATGCGCACAGAACGTTTAGCTCTGGTTTTTACCTTGGTATTTTCAGGTTGGTTTTTCAAGTCTTTTATAATTTGAGTATCTACAGTTGATATTTATAATACACTGATTATTATTAAGATAGATTATTTTGTGTCATCTAATCTCTGTTATTCAGTGTTAAGCGACACAAATTTACATTTCTTTTTCGTCTTCAGGCATAGTAAAAAAGCCGGCCATTCTCACAGGATTAATAAAACCGAAGAACCTGTCTTTTAGTTTGGTTCTGGATTTTACCTTTTGCAGGAACGGTTTCAAAAACGCATCTACAAACTCTTTTTCACGTTCACTTAAATCTTGCTTCGCATATTTTTTCTTCAAATAAACATTCATGAACTGCACAAATGTGGTATCGAAGAACGGATCTATAGATTGTTTAGCATATTGCATAGGTGTTCGTGTGCCCTTGCTGATACCTATAATATGTAGATAATAAGTAGCTGCTCTGTACGCCCAATATGGTTTGTCATTTTGTGCCTTTGTATTGTTGTATTTGTATATGTAATACTGCAACACCATTTCCGGCAATAATAACAATAGGAGCAAGAACAAGCCCAGTATGCTTAAGCCAATCCACATTAACTGTCTTTTAGACACTTTTTTCTGAGTAACATCGTTTTTCTGTGCTTCTTTTTTCGCAGCTAGTTCTTTCTTTTTCAGATAAACCTCGTCAATAGGTGTTGGTGCAGGCAAACTTTTCAGCAAGGATGTTGCATTCTCTTCCTCTTTTGGTTCTATCTTTTTCAATACTTCTGCATAAGACACCGCAGTACCTTCATCGCCTTTCTGCACTTTGTTGAATGGCAGAGTGACGCTGTCTTTAAATATAGCAGATACCTTCATGTCAAGGGTGATACTTACCGGTTTTTCCGGGTTATACTCCTTATCATGAAATATGTAATGTTTTACAGAAAATTGCATTGTTTTTTTGAGGGTGTCGGTATTTTCCACAACACCTTCAGCCGCAAGCCACGCCTTTGGTGGTTGCATAGGTGGTGTGCCATCTGGCTGTGGGGTAGGGCGGTTTTCATCGCTGTTGCCAACTGTGGTGTCAAAGTCGAGCCAGCCATATCCGGGAAAGTAAACCTGAATCCACGCATGCGCTTGATTTGCATAATACCAATACCAGCCTTTGTTTTTATCACTACGGTCTTCTGTTAAGAAACCCACAGCTATACGTGATGGTATACCCAATGAGCGAAGCATAAAAAGGGTAGCCCCTGCATAATAAGCGCAGTATCCTTTATGGTTTTCATTCAGGAAGTAGAGTAGTTTAGATGCATTAGGAATGTCTGGTTCTCCGGGGTTATCTGTGTATTTATATAAATGCTCACCGTTCCCATTTTTTGACAAGAAGTAGTTTCTGATGGCTATTACCTTGTCTACCGGTGTGTGTGCGGTGTCTGTAATGCGGTGCGCAAGTGTGCTGATTGATTTGAATTTGTCATTCTCAGGCATGTAGGTGTAATACCTCATGAATTTTGGGTCTACTTCTTTGTATTCCTTTACTGCTCTCAGTATCTGGAAACGTTGTTCCTGAAATTGTCTGATAACAGGTGTGTCCATGTTATAAACAAAGTAGGCACTATTGAGGGTTGATACATAACTCTTAGTTCGGTATGCCGATCTGAATTTCTCTCTGAAGTCTTTTTCTACAGTTATTGGCTGCACAAAAAATCCCACATTTGGTGCCAGATAGGTGCTGGGAGATAAATTACAATTATATATTTCTACATCTACAATATCCCGGTATTTGTTGCCCAGGCTATTGTGTATCACCATTGTGTCCGTCTTTGTTCCGAATAAAGGAATCTTAGAGGGGTCAGGTTCAAATAAGTCGTTATATGGAATAGTTGCGTCACGCTCAAACGTTTCTGTTGTCGTGTCGAATTTGGTAAAGTAGAATGCGGTGAGGTAAAGCGGATTAGGGTACTTTGTATTCGGGAAATAATTATCAATGTGTGCGCAGAACAGCAATTGCTTGTCCCTGTTCAGTGAATTACTCAGTTTAGAATAATCTTTCAGATCAAAGGTGCCATCTTTGTTCTGTTTCATCATATTGTTACCGCCTTTCTTCCCGCCACCGCCATACTGGTCTACAGTCGCTTTTATCTCTTTCCGCAATAGTGCAAGTGTGCATAGCAATAGGAACGCAACCAATAAGCCAAAAATAAATACACGTCGGATCAGAAACCACCAGAATTTTTTAGACTTGTCTTTATAGTTGTAAATCTGCTCTGCAGTGAAGATATTGTAAATCGCATAGAGCAGGGTAGGTATAAATGAGTAAGCAAGCGCAATTACAGAATCTATCTGAGAACCGGCTATTAATGCGATACAGCCTGTAAGCATAGCCGCAGAAACGATAACTGCAAAATACCTGAGACGGATATATCCCCACCCAATGAGCCATCCTGAGGAAAACAATATGGCAAATGCCATAAACTGTATGGATGTGAAAAAGGAAAATTCGGAGGTCGCATTGATGTCTATCCCTTTATAGGTAGAATATAATAGGAATAATAAGACCAGATAAGTAGGCAAAAAACGAATACGAAATGAATAGATCAAAGCAGCCAGACCCATGCCACCTGCAAAATATAAACTCAGGGTAGGGGCACCATTCTGTATGATTGCATACTTTATATGCAGGCAGTAGAGCAGGTAATAACCCACTGCCGCCGTTGGTAACATCAGGAAAATAAGCTTTGCCAAAAACTCATTTACAGGTGTGGCACGTTGTATCTTCATATAGATGCATAAAAATAGGATTAAAACATTTACTCTGTTTGTTAAAAATAGAGAATATAGAAAGTGGTTTTAATGTAATAAATTTAAGCTATAAATCGAGCCTGTAGCTCAGGGGATGGTACCATGCATTCCGTTTTTTGTCCGTACCATTTCAGTCTGTTGCTGGCAACATAATTATATATGCCATCTCGAATAAAAGTTGGAAGAATATATCCTGCAGTCAATATGTTGAACCAGCCACCCAGTAGTCGGAATGTTTTCAATATTGCAGCAGACCGGGTATAATAGGTGCCTTCATAATATAAAATAACACTACCTGCTTTTTTGTCTGCTGCAGGCACATTTTTCAGTGTCTCCATTCCTATTGCTGATTGCAAAGGTGAGAATAGGAATAGTTGCTGCTTGTCGTGCTTAATGACAAATTGCACACTGGCATTGCATAGATTACATACTCCATCAAAAAACAATATTGGCTTTAGTGAAGTACTTATATCCATTATCTATGGTTTGATTACCTTATTGGCAGTATCATTTACAGGTGTCAGGCGTGCTTTTAGCAAGGAGTCTGCTTTTACCTTTACCTCTATTTTCATTCTATAATTCAAATCCCGTTGGCAATATTCAATCAGTGTCTTGGTTCTGGCTGCAACTATTGAGTCTACCTGCTGTTGAATTTGCTTTTTAGTTAATGGTTGTACCGTCTTTTCTTTTATGCACGATGTCCAGGTTATGGCCGAGAGGAACAGTGCCAGCATTGTTTTATTCATAAGCCGATGCAAAAATACACTTATAGGTGGCAACAAACACTATGCCGTTATTTTTAGATATTCAAAATTAACACTTTCTTTCAGTCGTATATTTTTTGTCAAATCGCTATTTCATTAAAATGGTGTAAATTTGTAATAGATGATGTGCAGGAGGTTTTTACATATTGTATTATGTTTTGTCGTGCTGTTGTTTACGGCACACGCCACTTTTGCGCAGAGAGGAGTAAATGATACAGTCAGGCTCGGTGGTGTTATTATAGATGGTCAAGTTGTGCCATGCATATTTTTGCCGGAGAGTGATTGTATTGGTAAAATAAAGGATGAAGAAGAGCGCAAGCGCATTAATCTACTTCGGTCGCGTGTTTATGTGACATATCCCTACGCGCTCGCAGCAGCCGCTATTTTCAAGAAGGTAAATGAAGATTTGGAAAAAATGCCCGATAGGCGTTCCCAAAGAAGGTACATGAAAGATGTAGATCGCCAGCTCGATGCTGCATTTAAACAACCACTTAAGAATATGTCTATAGAGCAAGGGCATGTTTTAATATCGCTTATAAACCGACAAACAGGAGATAATTGCTATCACGTGATCAAAGAATTGAAAGGTGGCTTTTCGGCAATGATGTGGCAATCAGTGGGCGTGTTTTTTAACAATAACCTTGCCCGCAATTACGACCCTGAAGGGAGAGATAAGGAGTTGGAGATGATTGTAAGGGAGCTTGAAAGTTCTGCTGCTTATCGGTATCAACTCTATTTGCAAGATGAATTAATGAAAAAGGTAAGTAAGAAATAGCTTACCGCATGATTATCTTCCCTTACTTTGCATCCTAAAAAATACATAAGTGCAACATCAGAAATTATTTATGGTCCTGCTTGGTTGCAGACCAAAGGGCAGAAGTATAGAGCAGCATGATATGTTTTTCGGCATTGCACCTTCTCTTAAAGAATTGATCCCTGCTATGATAGCCAGTTGGCCGGAAGCAAAAGGGAAGATGCATATAGATGCGTGGCGTGAGGTAAATTTTGTGGGTGGTCACAAAGTATCTGTTGTCCCTGCCGGAGTGACGACTGAAAATCAACTGTTTTTTATCAATTTGGGTGGTTATAAACCCGGCGATTTTGAAGAATATCATTACAAAATGTTAGCTGCCGGACCAGATATGGCAGCCGCATTAAAGCAAGCAAAAGCTACCGCATTTTATAAACATACCGGTTTTAAAGGTGCAGCCTCCCATGTCGATGATAAGTATGGCGTTGATGTCGATGATGTATTTATTGTTCATGACCTGTTACCTGAAGGTAGTCGGGAATTTGTAATACAGGTAGAAGCGGGCTTTACTCAGGAAGATGACGAGATGCATCTTGGTTACCTGAAGTTGGAAAAGATATAATGTTGAATGTTTACTGGATATAACAAAGGCTGCGGTTGTTCGCAGCCTTTGTTATATCTGTTATCCGGTAACGGCTACTGTCTTTGACAAATCAAACAATACAGATGGTCCGTAAGAATGTATGCCCACTACATGCCTGAAGGTCGCATTTATCATAGCATTAGCCACCTCGGTACCCGAAATTGGTTTTAATGCTTGTAACCCCGGGAAACTACCTATTGCATTGAGTAGTGCAACACCTAAAATTTCACCGGTGCGTACTTTATCTCTTTTACCTTTGAGCATTCCCGGTCTTAAAATATGTATTGTTTCAAAAGGTATTTTTTTTATGTCACGCTCTAATTCGCCTTTCATGCGGGAGTAAAAAATCTTAGAATTTGCAGATGAGCCTGAAGCCGACACCAGAATGTACTTACCCACGCCATTAGCAGCAGCCATGCGGGCAAAATTATATTGGTAATTATAATCAACTATATATTGGGCGTCCTTGCTGCCGGCTACTTTTAGTGTAGTGCCTAATGCAGAGTAGAGTATATCGCCGGTAACAAGCTTTTTCCACTGGTCGGGTTGGTCAAAGTTGATAATGTGCTCTTCCAGTTTGTTGTTATTTATGTGCAAGCTTTTGCGGGTAAACACCTTTACCAATTCTATTCGGGAATCTTTAAGTAAAAGCTTCACCAGTTCATTGCCCACAAGTCCGGTAGCACCTATTACAATAGCTGTTTTCATTCAGTAAAATTACATTTTAATTAGGTACATAAAATTTATGCCAATCACCTTTATAAACCGGAACTATATTTCAATATTCCGTTACCCTTCATCAAAAAATCTTAGTGTAACTTTGTACACCAATGAAATCATTTCAAGAACTGCGCATCGTTTTTTTCGGTACTCCTGATTTTGCCGTAGCCTCATTAAAAGCACTTGTTGATGCAGGTGCAAATGTAGTAGGTGTTGTTACTGCCCCCGATAAGCCGGCAGGTAGGGGTAAAACCCTTCAGGGATCTGCAGTAAAAGAGTATGCTGTAGCGAATGGCTTGCACCTGATGCAGCCGGAAAAAATGAAAGCGACCTCATTCATCAATGATCTTAAAGAGTGCAATCCGGATTTGCAGGTTGTGGTGGCATTCAGAATGATGCCTGAAGTGGTGTGGAATATGCCACCTATGGGCACACTCAATGTGCATGGGTCATTATTGCCGCAATATCGTGGTGCAGCACCCATAAACCGGGCTATTATGAACGGTGAAACCGAAACAGGGGTGACCACTTTTAAATTGAAGCATGAAATAGATACAGGTGATATTTTACTGCAACAGAAAGTAGCTGTTTTGCCGGAAGATAATGCTGGAACAATGCATGACAAATTAATGGCGGCAGGTGCAGAACTTCTTGTGCGTACAATAAAAGGATTGGTAGAAAATACAATATCAGAAATACCACAAGATAAGGTTACTGCAGGAGCGCTAAAGAATGCACCTAAGATTTTTAAAGAAGATACCCTCATACACTGGGATAATAAAGTAGCCTGTATCAATAATTTTATTCGTGGTTTATCTCCATATCCAGCAGCATACACAATGCTCGGTGATAGATCGATTAAGATATTCTCTGCCGATGTAATAGAAGAAAAGATGAC
Organism: Chitinophagaceae bacterium; assembly: GCA_947454715.1. GTDB lineage: Bacteria > Bacteroidota > Bacteroidia > Chitinophagales > Chitinophagaceae > Flavipsychrobacter. The sequence goes on along the minus strand of CANGMZ010000004.1, from coordinate 42,025 downwards.
CGCAGACCCGGGTACGTTTGAAACAGATCATACCACATTCTTACGCTTTGCAGCTGCCGATGGTTGGTTATACATCAAGGAACTACAACAGGAAGGCAAGAAGAAAATGGATATTGTTTCTTTCTTAAGAGGGTTTAGAGGGTAATGATGTGATGTTTGCTATTTATGTTCTATCCATCAATGTATTACCATGATGAACAGCAAATGCCTATTTTAGGATAAATGTCTCAGTGTCTATTATATTATTTTCATTATCCTACCACTAAATAATAAGCATTCCTTTTGACCAATCTATAGTATTAAGTTCAATGTTGCTGGGTGTAAAGTCAATATTTTTATTGAAAATGATTTGCCCTGTCATGTTTATTATGAACAATGTTCCATGTTCATTAACACTATGGATTGATATCGTGATTTTATTTTCAGATGGATTAGGGAATGTTTTTATTGTATATAATTTTTATAATTTTCAATTAAATTTACTCCAAAACATACATTTTTTTGACAATTCGATATCCATTATCAAAAAATATCTGTACGTTATAGACACCTTTTTTCCAACCATTTATATCTATTTTCTTTTTGTAAGTTATGTCAGATTTATATATGCAATTTCCAATCATGTTGAAAATTTCAATTGCATAGTTACCTTTTGAGGGTATTTCAATTGTAGTTTGATCAAAAGCAGGATTGGGGTATATGAAAAAATCGTTTGTCGTATTTTGTGGCTGGGATACCTGTGTTGTAAAAGGTGAAAAAATTGCAAGAAAAATATCAATGGATCCATAATAATTCAATGAAGAAAGTGAACCGTTATTAATGGGGTAATCTCCTATTGCAATTATATTTCCATTTGAAAGTGGGTATATAATATTTGCTCCGTCTTGTAGAGTGCCACCCAGTACTTTTGCGTTAATAAAATTGCCCACGCTATCAGTATGCAATATCCATGCATCTTGTCCACCGTAAGCAGTATCTACTCCACCACCAATGTGTGACGATATTCCTGCCATCCAAACACTTCCATCAAATGCTCTGCAAATAGTATTTGGATAACAATATCCTCCTCCTCCTCCATAGCAATTATCCCAGATAATATTACTGTTACTATCCATATTTATAGCCCAGTACATATCATGCAAAGATAAAATATGGGTAATGTCCCCATCTTGAGAGTTAGTAGCAGCTGAAATTATAATCCCACCTTTCCCATTGTCAGTAACGTTGCTTGTTCCATCATCTCCAGATCCACCTAAATCTCGGTGCCACAAGATATTTCCATCTGTATCTAGCTTTGCTACGTAAACATCGTAAGCACCATGATTTCCTACGCAATCACCATCATTTGATAAGGTGTTGCCGATAATATAGTATTAGCCACTGACTTGTATCGCAGCTTTACTCATTTCGTCCTGTGAACCACCTATTGTCTTACTCCATTGTTTATTGCCTAGGTTATCTAGTTTTATGACCCCAATATCTGCACCTAATGACCCACTATTATGGACTGTAAAATTAGTGTCAGTATAATATATATCGCCTGTCATCAAAAAACCTCCATCAGCAGTAGAAATCATATTTCTCAATAATGGGCCATTTCCTTTGCTGTAGTTGTGACTCCATAAAATATTCCCTAAAATGTCTTCTTTCCAAATTAAAAAGCCATAACCCGAAGCAGATTTAAATTGTCCTCCTAATACTACTCCTCCATCATTTGTAGGGAATAAATAAATTGTAAAACTATCTCCATTGTTTTCATAGCATTTAGACCACTCAACTATTGAAGCATCTGAGTTGTATTTAATAAAAATAGTTCTGTATTCATTTATTAAGCAAAATGAGTCTATACTACCTGTGCCTGTATTAGAAGATGAAAATAAGCAAGTTATAAAGCCGGCATCGTTAGTTTTGATAACAAAAGGAGTACTCTGGTCGATACCGCTGCCACCAATTCCTTTTAAACGCTGTAGTGTAGGTTCTTGGCTATAAGATATACATGATATAAAAATATAAAGTATTAAAAGTGTACTTTTCATACTATTTTTTAGTTGTAAGCTTATATTTATTTCCTTTAATTTGACATCAAATCCACTATTACATAAAATATCTTATCGCCAATTCGTAGCCCATCATGCCCAATCCGCTGATAGAGCCTACACATTGTGATGCGATATAAGATGTTTTTCTGTATTCTTCTCGTGCCAGTACATTACTGATATGTACTTCTATTACCGGTATAGATATAGCGCTGATAGCATCTGCCAATGCTATGCTGGTATGCGTGTAAGCTCCTGCATTCAGAATGATACCTTGTTTTTTACCCATGCAACTGTGTAAAAAATTAATCATCTCGCCCTCTACATTGCTCTGGTAATATTCAATATCCACATCAGGAAAACGCATTCTCAATCCTTCCAGATAATCCTCAAATGTTTCGTTGCCATATATGTGTGGTTCTCGTACCCCAAGCAGATTAAGATTGGGCCCGTTCACTATAGCAATGTGTTTCATTATATACTTTATTTATTGTCTGATACAAATGTAAAGGTTATGCAACTATATTGGTCGTATTTTGTTACATGGGTATAACTGCATTTACTTCCTTAAATTCGCACTGATGTGGGAAGCGTACCTGAAAGGATTTAAAGCATATCTGCAACTGGAAAGGGGCATGTCTGACAATACTGTCGAGGCATATCTACACGATGTCGCAGTATTGGGTAGTCATATCAGAGATGAATTTCCCGGAGTTTCTATCGTCAATATTCATTTGGCACACCTTCAGTCATTTTTAGTAGCTATTAATGAATTGGAATTGGCGGTAGCAACACAGGCACGTATTCTCAGTGGTGTAAAAGCATTTTTTCGTTATTTATCTATTGAAGAAATTATCACTAGTGACCCTACCCAGTTGCTTGAAGCACCTAAGCTAAAACGTTCGCTGCCTCACGTGCTGAGTATAGAAGATATAGGTAAGCTGTTTGACGCTATAGACCAAAGCACACCGGAGGGTACACGTAACAGCGCAATGCTCGAGACAATGTATAGCTGTGGTTTGCGTGTGAGTGAGCTTATAACATTGCGTATCTCTAATTTGTATCTCGATGTTGGCTTTATAAAGGTTCTGGGTAAGGGCGATAAAGAGAGATTGGTGCCGATAGGAGATGAAGCGATAAAGCAGATTGGTCTCTACCGTGAATATATCCGCTGTCATATACCCATCAAAAAAGATAAAGAGGATTTTCTTTTTCTCAATCGCCGAGGTGCGCCACTATCGAGAATTATGGTTTTCTATATCATCAAAGATCTTGCAACAAAGGCAGGACTGAGCGATGGTATTCACCCACATACACTCCGGCATTCTTTCGCAACGCATCTGGTAGAGGGTGGGGCAGACCTACGTGCGGTGCAGGAAATGATGGGGCATAAAAGCATCACCACCACCGAAATATATACCCATCTTGATCGTACTTATCTGCGAAGTACGTTGGAAAAGTATCACCCTCGTTATAAATAATTGTTCTGATTACTTAATCAGGTTCGCCAGCCACTTTTGTATATCGCTCAACTCCTCAATGGATATGGTGTGTACCATCTTGTATTCATGGTACTCGTTTTTTACTTTCATGTTATCAAGAAAAGAATGCTCGTATCTGCCATCTGTTATCGGCAATACTTTATCCTCTGTGCCATGCCCAATGAATATAGCGACTTTATTAATCTTATCAGCAGTGGTGATTTGAGGTTTTATTTCTTCCAGTAGTCTGCCACTCATTACGGCTATACCTCTAATTTTATCAGGCTGTGTCATGGCTATGCTGAGGCTCATTATAGCCCCCTGACTGAAACCCATGAGGTAGATATGGGGTGCTTGTGTATGATACTTCTTAGCCACTTCATCTATAAACTGAAGAATTTGCTGGCGCGCTTTTTCAACAGTTGCTGCATGCTCAGTACCTGCATTGGCTCTATCTATAGGGTACCATGCAAATGAATTGTTGCCTAGTGTTAGCGGTGCACGGGCAGAAATAACTACAGCATCAGGAGGTAACTGTCCTGCTAAGTCAAATAGATCTGCTTCATTGCTGCCATAGCCGTGCAGTAAGATGATAACAGGTGTTTTTGCTGTTGATTTTGCGGGTTCTTTTACGAGATATTTCAGCGACAAATCTTCTTTCACTCCGGTGCTTTTAACTTGTGCATTACTACAAGATGTCAGTAATAATGCAATTAACAATGTATAGATAGTTCTCATTTTATTTTTCCGGTTATTTTGTGGCCTAAGTTACCTAAAATAAAAAAGGTATAAAATTGGTTGCCCCATTTTATACCTTTCAATATTGTGTTTGCTTAAGATTTAAAGTGTTTCAGTAATACTATCTCACGCTCGTTGAGATAGCGCCATTTGCCTCGTGGTAAATTCTTCTTTGTTAAACCACCATACATTACTCTGTCAAGTTTCACAACTTCGTAACCTAGCGATTCAAATATGCGACGGACGATTCTGTTCCTGCCAATATGTATTTCTATTCCTATTTCACTCTTTGTTTCCAGATAAGCCAAGGCGTCAACGGTAGCCTTACCGTCTTCCAAATCCAATCCGTTCAAGATTTTATCGAAATCTGCTTTAGTAACAGGTTTGTCCAGTGTTACCTGATATATCTTCTTTACCTTAAATGATGGGTGTGCCAACTTTTGTGTGAGGTCGCCATCATTGGTAATCAGCAATAATCCGCTTGTGTTTCTGTCTAAACGGCCAACAGGGAAAAGTCTTTCCGCATCTGCACCATTCAGCAAGTCCATCACAGTCTTACGACCTTGAGGGTCTTCATTGGTAGTAATGTAATCCTTAGGTTTGTTCAGTAGTATATAAACCATACCTTTTTGTATGGTCAATTTCTTTTCATTGAACTTTACTACATCATCCGGTCCTACTTTATGTCCCGGGTCAGTAACAACTACGTCATTCAGCTTTACCTTACCTTCTCTTACCAGATCTGCAGCATCTCTGCGACTGCATACACCACTATGTGCCAGGTATTTATTTAGCGGCATAGCTTCCGGTCCTTTATCTATTTCTTCTTCATCGTAGTCATCATCGTCATTGCGACGTCTTTTTTTTGGCGCATCTTCACCTACATTGTTGGTTACAGGAGGCTTTGATTTTCTGTCGAATGGTTTAACGTTAGCGCCTTTGAACGGGCGTTTTTCGTCATTTTTTTCAGTACGTTTTTTAGGTGTTCTGTTTTCTTCGTCAGCAGATCTTGGCTTTGGTTTGTCACCATATCTTGAAGAAATAGGTTCGTTGGTTCCTTTTTTGAAAGCACGGCTAGGGTCCTCCTTTTTTACAGGTGGTTTTCTGTTCTTTCTTTTTTCTTCAAGTATTTCGTCGTTTATTTCATAGCCTTCAAAATCCGGTGTTTCAAATATCGGATCTTTCTCTTCTTCAACTTTCGGTGTTTCGCGTTGAAAGAATGGTTTGTCGCTCTCCTTTATCAGGCGCTTCTCACCACCTTTTTTAGGCATACCTCTGTCACTGTAATCAATTCCCTTTGCCCAACGACCTTCAGTTTTTTCTGTATCTTTTTTAGCGAAAGGCTTCTTTTCGCCATCAGTTGTATCTTTCTTCCAGGTATTATCTTCTTCTCGGTTAGGTTTACGGCCATAAGGCTTGTCACCATCTCTTTTAGCAAAAGGTTTTCTTTCCCCGTCTTTTTTAGCAAAAGGCTTTTTGTCGCCAAAGCTACCTGTGCTTCTTTCTTTTTTAGGGAAAGGTTTTTTGCCATCAGCATCACCTTTTTGCCAGTTACCTTCGCTACCCGGTTCTCTTTTTGGGAATGGACGTTTACCATCACCATCATCTCTCTTCCAGTTGTTATCAGTGCCATCATCCTCTCTTTTTGAGAATGACCTTTTTACACTGTCGCCCGAATTGTAACGTTTTTTATTACCCCCAACTTCATTATTTCTATCTGTGTATGCTTTCTTTTTTCCACCGCGGTTGTCATCGCCACCGGAAAACGATTTATTTCTACCGCCACCTTTACCTTCTCTCTTCCATATATTGTCCGTATCGCCTTCGCCTTCTTTTTTAGCGAAAGGTTTTCTGTTGCCGCCCGATTTGCTCGCACGTTTCCATATATTATCAGAGTCTCCGTCGCCACTTGCAGCTCTGTCAGAAAATGATCTGTCACTTTCCTGTTTCCTGAAGCCCGACTTTTTAGGACCGCCAAATACCTGATCAGGCGCACCGCTCTCCTTGCGTTTATACCCGTTCTTGTTGCCGCTGTCTTTTCCTGATTTATTATTCATGAGTATCCGCTTATTTTTTTGGAGGGTGCAAAGGTAACACATATATGCTCAACAACCCTAAGAGAATTGCCGGATATATAATTAATTGTGATTTTATTAGTGTATTAAGTATTTATTGACTATTTCTCTCCCTTCAGATACGGGAGTGTCTCATTGTAGTTTGTGTGAATAATGCTTAATGCTTCTTTGATTTCAGGTAGTCCGGTTTTTAATTTTGCCAGAGCATCTATCTTCACCAAACTGTCATAAACGCCGACAATTTTTATGATTCCGGCTGATGACTTCAAAAAGTGAGCTTGCCGTTGTATAGCCTCGTAGTCGCCACTATTCATGATCAGGTCATCCAGTTTGGGCATGCCGGTAGCCATAGTATCAATAAATATGCCTATTACTTCATTAATATACCCTTCGTCTCCGCCAGATATTTCATTGATATAACTAAGGTCGATTAGAGGATGTTGTATTGGCATAATTTATTTATTTTTTTATTAATTGAGCTATCAATTCGCAAAGCACAGGTGGGTCAAATGGCTTTGAAATACATGTGTCCATTCCTGCAGCAGACCATACAGATTTCTCATCATCCACATTGTTTGCAGTAAGTCCGATTATTGGAATATCTAACCCCATTTCATGTTTTATATATCTTGATGCTTCCAAGCCACCTAATTCCGGCATTTGTAAATCCATCACAATAGCATCAAACCGCTGAAATAATACACACTCTACTGCTTCCAAACCGTTATCTGCCGCTTTAACAATAGCCCCGTTCTTTTCTAAAACAAAGATCAAGATCTTTTGGTTTAGTTTGTTATCATCAACTATGAGTATATTTTTACCTTCCAGCAAATTATAGTATCTTTAATTGCCGTAAATTTCGTTATTTTTGGAAACATAAAAAAATTTAAATTAATTAGTAATAAAAATATTTATTAATTATTATAATATATGTACGTATGTTATAATTTTTCAAACATTTTACGTAATTTAGTAGTGACTTATACATTATTTTATTTTCTTCTGTGATTTTATTATTAATGTTCAACCAAATCCCTATGGCAAATAATTATTAGAATTATCTTTGTTTAAGTTTTTAGTTGTTACTTGTTTGTGAAATGGCTTGTGTAATAATCAATGTAGTTAATTATGGCATATAAAATACGCATCCTGCCTAGGTGGCTCGTTTTTTTGCTTGATTTGTTTTTAGTTTGCTTTTGTCTCTTTTTGGCGCGTGCTCTGAAAATGAATTTTGTTTGGTCTCATGTTGTTATAGGTTTAAAATCTATGACGGCGGCTGTGCTATTGGTCAATGCTGCGCTGTTTTATATATTCAAGAGTTATGCAGGCATAGTTCGTTACACAAATATTGAAGATACCTCACGTTTGGTAATGGTCAACGCTATTGCTGCATTTTTCTATTTAGCTGTTAATATTTTTATTTTTCATTCCGGTAATTTCTTTACACTTCAGGTAGTAACAATCAACTTTTTTATAACCAGTTTTGTTATTATATCCTACAGATTAGCTGTTCGTTACTGCTTCCAGTTTTACAAACTTTACTCTGAAGGAGAAAAAGTTCAGCGCAAAAAAGTCGTTGTTTACAATGCATCTGCCAATGGGTTACATATAAAAAATGTAATGAACAACTTGCCGAATGGCGATATGCAGGTGGTGGCTTTCTTAGATGATTCGCTCAGTGGAAATGGTAAATTAGTAGAGGGTATCCCAGTTTACACTACTTCAGAAAGCAATATCGAAAAGCTAAAGAAAGAGGGTGTTGATCTACTTATTTTTGTTAACAAAAATATTGAAAAAGAGAAGCTGAATGCTCTTGTAGATAATTGTCTTCATTATGGTATTCGCATTCAGCAGGTGCCAGCAATGCGCGATTGGCTCAATGGTAAACTTGACACTCAGCAATTACAGGATATTAATATTGAAGATTTGCTGGAGCGTGAGGTAATTAAGATTCACAATGAAGCTATTTATACGGAGCTTAAAGGCAAAAAGATACTGGTTACAGGTGCGGCAGGTTCTATAGGTAGTGAGCTCGTTCGTCAGTTATTAAATTATCGTCCTTCATTAATCATCTTGTGCGATCAGGCAGAAACGCCAATGCATGAGTTCATGCTCGAGGTGCAGGAGAAATATAAGAATGCAAATATTAAAGCATATTTGGGTGATATAACCGACAGGCAGCGAATGGAGCATTTGTTTGAGGTGTATAACCCTCAGATTGTGTTTCACGCAGCTGCATATAAGCACGTTCCATTGATGGAAGATAATCCTTCTATCGCAGTAATGAATAATGTGTTGGGCACAAAAAACCTTGCAGAATTATCAGTTGCCAATGACGTTGAAAAATTTGTAATGATCTCTACAGATAAAGCAGTGAACCCTACTAATATTATGGGGGCGTCTAAGCGCATTGCAGAGATATTTACACAGAGTTATTACAGGTCGATGCTCGATTTGGCAAAAGAAGACGGTACTCAGCGTATTACTAAATTTGTTACTACAAGGTTTGGTAATGTACTGGGGTCTAATGGTTCTGTTATTCCTCGTTTCAAAAAACAATTGGAAAAGGGTGGGCCGATTACCGTAACACACCCGGAAATCACTCGTTACTTTATGACTATTCCTGAAGCATGTATACTTGTTCTCGAAGCAGGTGTTATGGGGCAAGGTGGTGAAATATTTGTTTTTGATATGGGCAAGCCGGTGAAAATTGCTGATTTGGCCAAGAAGGTAATCAGACTGGCAGGTAAAGAGCCTGATGTTGATATTCAGATTGTATATAGTGGATTAAGACCAGGTGAAAAGTTGTATGAGGAATTACTCAATAATGCAGAAAATACACGTCCGACTTACCACGAAAAAATATTGATTGCCGATGTACGTGAATACAATTTTGCAGACATCAGCAAAAGGGTAGAAAAGCTCATCGCTTGTGCCAAAAATCATTATACCATGGAAACGGTTTACCTGATGAAAGATCTGGTACCGGAGTTCGTGAGCACAAATGTTGCTTATGAAAAGGTTAATCAGGCAAAATAGTATTTGTAATGTATTGGTTCTTGAAGTCCTTCGCTTGCCGGAGGACTTTTGTTTTTATATCAATAAAAGTTGTGGCTTTATGAGTTTAGTTTATGTTTCAAAATTCAAAAGGTTTACTTTTGGGGTCTGAATCGTATATTTTGAACAGATATAACCAACGCGGTGTTTCCGCACAGAAAGAAGACGTACATAAAGCCATCGAAAAGCTCGATAAAGGCCTTTTTCCTAATGCTTTTTGCAAGATTTATCCTGATTACTGGGGTGGAGATGATGCTTTCTGTAATCTTATGCATGCAGATGGTGCCGGTACAAAATCTATTCTTGCTTATATGTATTGGAAACAAACCGGTGATATGAGCGTTTGGAAAGGCATTGCTATTGACTCTATTGTTATGAACATAGACGATATGCTTTGTGTGGGTGCAACAGGTCCGTTTACATATTCGTCAACAATTGGTCGTAATAAGCAACTGATTACCGGGGAGGTGATATCTGAGTTAATTAATGGTACTCAATCTTATTTCGACAGACTGAATGATTATGGTATTGTAGTTCACCTCATGGGTGGTGAAACTGCCGATGTGGGTGATGTTGTCCGTACAGTAATAGTTGATGGTACTATGGCTTGTCGTATGCGCAGAGATAAGTTGGTTACTACCGAAAAAATGAAAGCCGGAGATGTTATTGTCTCGTTGGCAAGTTATGGTCAGGCTACTTATGAAGACGAGTATAACAGTGGTATGGGTAGCAATGGCCTTACCAGCGCCCGCCATGAAATGCTTAAAAATGATTATGCTCGCCTTTATCCGGAAAGTGTTGATCCCAATCTGCCACCTTCTGTTGTTTACAATGGCAAATATTCACTTACAGATCCTACTGAAACAGGTCTTGATGTAGGTAAAATGTTGTTGTCGCCTACCAGAACTTATGCGCCTGTTATTTTAAAGGTTTTGGAGCAGCATTTTGATGCAATTCATGGTATCATACATTGCAGCGGTGGCGGGCAAAGTAAATGCCTGCATTATCTGCCTTCACCATTGCGTATAGTTAAGAACAATTTATTACCTGTTCCTCCGTTATTTACCATGATTCAGGAATCTGCCGGGACTAGCTGGAAAGAGATGTATCAGGTATTCAATATGGGACAGCGACTGGAGATATTTACCGATAGAGCTACAGCTGAGAGCATTATTGCTATTTCTGCAAGCTTTAATATTGATGCCAGAATCTCAGGTTATGTAGAGAATGCAGATAAAAAAGAAGTAGTTATTGAGAGTCCTTACGGCATATTTAGCTACTAAGTTTTTTTTATTGATTCATGATGCTGCCGATTAGTGTTAATCGCGTATACTAAGTAGTGATTGAATTTATTAGAAATGTTATTATTGTTGTATGTTTATTGATATTCAAATTATGTACTTATGCGTATTAAACAATTGACTATTGCCATCTGTGCTGTGTTTTGCTCTGTTGCTGCTTATGCACAACAAACTGACTATGATAATGCAAAAGAAACTGCATTGCCTTCTGGTTTGCATATTAATGAAACAGCAAAACCTATCAAGCATAATTACATTGTATGGAGTATTGCGCCTATACAGTTTTCCGAAAATGGCGTAGGCTTGGGTATTAGTTATGAACATAATATTGATGCGGGTGGTATAGTAAACTTCTATATGCCTGTTGTCGGCACATTTAATCCCTCGAGAAATATTGGTGGTGAATATTCTAATGATCCTATGTTTTATGTGATGCCGGGGCTTAAATTTTATCCTACCACCTGTTATGGTAAGATAAAATATGCCATTGGTCCATCTCTGGTATTAGGGATGGGCACACAAAAGAACTATTATTATGATTATTTCAGTAGTTATTACCCTCCGCATAGTGAGGTTCAAAATAGATTTTTATTGGGTGTGATGATCAATAATTCACTCAATTTTCAACCAACGAAACATCTTTATCTTGGTTTGGAATTTGGTTTAGGGTTTACTTATATCGATAAACTGGCAGGTGGAAATAATGGAGTAACAGCCATTACTCAGGGTGGCTTCAAGTTGGGTTATAGACTTTGATATGCTACTAAGTTTAGCCACTTTAGATTTTTGGCACAATATATGTAGTACTTTATAAAATTATCTGAAACATTATGAACATCCAATCTATAGCGACCTCTGTCGCATTATTTATACTAACCGGAAGTGCTTTTGCTCAGGATAAAATTTTCTTGAGTAATGGTAATATTATTAATGCCAAAGTAAAAGCGGTTAGTGGCAATAATGTTATCTACAGGGTATGGGGAGGCGATAATAATTCAGAATATACCATGGCTAAGGCGGAGGTAGATAAGATAAAATATGAAAATGGTGTAGAGGAGCGTTTTAATGATAACAATGCCAACTATAGGGACGAAGCTCCGGTAAGGGCGAGTAATGCTATGAAATTGAGTAAAAGTATTCTGGCATTTTCCCCAATTGCTTTTACTGAAAATGGGGTAGGTTTCGCATTTAGTTTTGAACAGGGAATTGATAAGTCTGGTATTATAGCTTATTCTTTACCAATAATTGCGACATTTAATCTGAACAATGCACAGGAAAGTGCTAACAATAAACACCAGGATGGAATGGTATACTTTTCACCTGGGATTAAATTTTACCCTACAAGTAGCTATGGTAGAGTAAAATATGCAATTGGGCCTTCATTAGTATTGGGTGCAGGAGAAAAAACAACCGGTGGTGATACTTATGTCTATGTGCCTTATGGGTCATATCAGTTTGTTCCCTATCAAACTCAAAGCAAATTCCTTTTAGGTATAATGGTTAATAATTCATTGAACATTAACCCAACTCCTCATTTTTACATGGGGCTGGAATTCGGTTTCGGTTTCACTTACATCAATACACTTGGAGGTACAAATCAGGGAATTACAGGTATCACACAAAGTGGTTTTAAGCTTGGATACAGGTTTTAATAATGTCACGTTAGAGTATATTAAAATACATTTGCTCGGGTAATAATTAATAAATATGATTAAAAAAATAGTATTGCTTTCAACATTGCCTATATTACTGGCCAGTATTGCAAACGCTCAGTCTGCAACTGAAAACGCCACAACATCGACTACAGAAGTTGCTTCTCCGATAGCTGCAAAAGGCAAAAATATAGTATCTCTTGCTCCGATACAGTTTACTGAAAATGGTGTCGGATTGTCATTTAGTTATGAAAAAGGGATTGATAACGGAGGTATTGTTGCTTACAACTTACCTGTAATAGTTACGTTCAATTTGAATACCAATTCATCTAATGGTAATCATCAGGATGCGATGGCATATTTTTCACCTGGAATCAAATTTTACCCAACATCAAGTTATGGTACCGTAAAATATGCTATAGGACCATCTTTGGTAATAGGTGCAGGTGAAAAAACTAGTTACAGCTACGATTACAATACTTATAATACACAGAGCAAATTCATTTTTGGTATTATTGTGAGTAACTCACTGAATATTAACCCAACGCCTCACTTTTATATGGGTATAGACTTCGGTTTCGGTTTTACTTACTTTAACAGACTTGGTGGTAACAACGACGGTATCACGGGTATTGTACAGAGTGGCTTTAAAATGGGATACAGATTCTAAATTTATTCCTTTATAAAAGTAAACGGGGTATGCTTCATGAAGCATACCCCGTTTACTTTTATCGTTACTTTCAGTTGCCACTAAATGCTAAGTTCTTTCTGATATGATCATTTAGCTTTCTTGAGTACGAATCTAATTCAGCAGCTGATATTATTAGATGACTAATTGCCTCTGTAAATTCTTCTTTCGAAGACAGCAGGTCGTCTCGCATCATATTGAGAACTCCCTGACAATTAGTGAGTGGTTTCCTTATCTCGTGAGAAACCATAAATAGCATGTCTTCCAGAGATTTTAAATATATAGTTTTTTCTTCTTCTGCTTTTTTCTGGTCATTAATTAAAATCCTTAAAGAAAGGTATCCGGTAATTTCTTCATTACTATCTTTTATCGGAATGATAACCGAATTTACCCAATAAAAAGAACCATCTTTTGCTTTATTTTTTATTTCTCCTGTCCACATTTTACCGCCCTTAATCGTTTCCCATAGTTCAGCAAAGAACTGTTTTGTATGAAAACCTGAGTTTACAATGTTATGCGTTTGGCCTATTATTTCATTATGTGTATACTGTGAAATTTTACAAAAATTGTCATTGACGTAGGTAATGATGCCTTTATCATTAGTTATGGTACAAATAATATTTGTATCTATCGCTTTTTTAAATGCATTAAGTGTATTGGCTAGTATTTCTTTCTCTTTTTGTATTGCGAACATATCGTTTGCATTACGGCCGATGGCAATTATTTCAATAAGTGTATCACCATCATATATGCCTGTTGCTTTCCATGAAATCCATTCAGTAGCGTCAGGAATACCTGTTTTTTGAGTTGATGAAACAGTTGGTGAACTTCTGGTTATGCTTTTTAGTAATGATGTATAAATAGTTGAAACGTTTACAGGCAGGTCTTCGTGAAAAGGTTTGTTAATCAGTTCAGAAGATGGCTTGTTCAAATATTTGCAATATGATTTATTTACAAACTTACGGATGCCTTCGGGTGACAATATAGCAATATAATCGTCTGAATCAACGAGGACTGCATAGCGGAGTTCTGATGTATTAGTGTTTTCAGGCATAGAGTCAATATTAGAAGCATCTGGTAACTACCAAAATTAGTAATTATCATGGAATTGTAAAATTTTATCGTTTTTATTTATTTCATGTGCATTTGCTTAATATTTACATGATTAAAAAAACAATCAACACCCAATTAGTCAGGTATAAATAAAACAAAAGGCCCGGGCATAATGCCGGACCTTCATGTATATAAATAGAATCTAATTAGAATCTCTTTTTGCCACCACCATTTGCTCTGCCGGTTTTTGAACCTCCCGAAGCAGCTTTGCCTCTTGGTCCGCCACTTGATGTCGGTTTGCTTTTCGGCGCACCTGAAGCGGACCGTCCTTTTGGTGCACTGGTTTGTGCTCTTTCGCTACGTTTAGCAGCATCTCTGTCAGACTGTCTCAGTCTTCTTTCCGGTGCCTCTGAAGGCCCTTTTGAAGTTCTCTTCGGTTTCCCCTCAGTGCTGTCTGAATGTCTGGTTCTTTTGGGGCGGTCTTCAGTTCTGCTTTTTGCTTCTTTTTTCCCCTTGAATTCTTTATTGCCCTTAGCGTCAAAGCCGGGTTTGTTTTTATTGTCGCCCTTTTCTCTGAAACTTTTATAGCCGGTTTTCTTTTTTTGAATTCTATGTGCAGGCCCTGCCGCAAGGCTCTGCTCTTCAAAGCTCGCCGATTCAAAATCATTTTCCACACTCTTCTTTTTGCGTGGGGTAATACCTGCTTTTTTATTCTGCTCCTTCTTTGCTTCCAGATACTCTTCTTTCAGCCTTCTGGCTTTTGCTGCTCTGCTCGTAACTGTTTTTACGCCGGTAGGTGCCTCAGCAGCTTTCTTTACTTCTTCAGTGTGATCACCATATAAAAAAGCCTCTTTGCGAAGTCTTGCTTTAAGTTCTTTTTCATTAATGGGCAATTCGTCTTCTGTTCTAGTGCGGGGAGGTAGTGCTTTTTTACGTTTTACATCTCCGGTTGAGCCCTTCATCATATCATTCATACGATCCATTTCCTGCTGGGTTAGGTAGCGCCAGTGGCCTACGGCTAACCCCTCAAGATTCACATTCATGATACGTATACGAGTCAATTTGGCAACTTCATAACCAAGATATTCACACATACGTCTGATCTGGCGGTTAAGTCCCTGCGTAAGCGTAATTCTGAATTTCTTGTTGCCCTCTTGTCTAACCTCACATTTTTTAGTGCGTGTACCCAGTATTGGCACACCGGCACTCATTTGCTGAATAAACTCCGGAGTAATATTTTTATCAACAATAACAATATATTCCTTTTCGTGATTATTGCTGGCTCTCAATATTTTATTAACGATGTCTCCATCATTGGTAAGCAGTATAAGACCATCACTATCTTTATCCAATCGTCCTACAGGAAATATCCGCTTAGGGTGATTAAGGAATGTGATAATATTTGTTTTGTCACGTATGTCTGTAGTGCTTGTCACGCCTACAGGCTTATTGCAGGCTATATATAATGCTTTTGTTTTTTTCTTGATAGGCTCACCATCAACCTCAATTACATCGCCAGGCTGTACACGATCTCCAGGAAGGGCTACTTCGTCATTAACCGTCACTCTGCCTTGCTCTATCAGTTTGTCAGCTTCTCTTCTCGAGCAGAAACCCGATGAACTGACATATTTATTCAGACTTACTAATTCGTTATCCATGTTTTATCATCCCGGCCTTACAGACCATGCTTAATGTGTGTAAATGTAATTCATTATTATGTTATTATCCTTTCGGGGGCTTTAACTTATAAACCCTTTAACTTATTTATCTCTTTATTTCACCATTTTGAAGTTTATCATCTCATTTTTTAAAATAAATGTATGTTGGGGACTAACATTTTACATTGTTTGATCGTCTTACTACATACGAGCCTGACGATCACTATATTATGATATAATAAGTTTAAAAATTATCTTTAACCAATTTTAAAAGAAACAGTTATGAAAAAACATTTTTTACTTACGCTGATTGCATTGCTCGGTTGCTTTGCTTCATTCGCAGTTTATCCTATCACCGGTCCAACGTCGGGTTGCACAGGTAGTACAACAAATCATTTCGACAGTACTTCAGGTGGTGTATGGTCAAGCAGCAATACTACGGTAGCTACTATTAATCCTACAACAGGTGTTACTTATGCAGTTACTGCAGGCACTACTACTATATCTTACGTGGTAGGAGCAACAACTGTTACTGCTACTTATACTGTTAATCCTTCACCTTCTCCAATAACAGGAACATTGGCAGTTTGTGCCGGTTCTACTACTACATTGGCTGATGCTACATTAGGTGGAACCTGGAGTAGTTCTAATACTTATGTTGCAACAGTAGGAAGCGGTGGTATAGTATCGGGTGTATATAGTGGCACTACTACTATCTCTTATGCTTTCAGCACCGGTTGTGCTGCGCATGCTATTGTAACTGTATCTAGCACTTTTGTTGATTCGCTTAATGCACCATCAATTATATGCTTAGGTAGTACAGCTACACTTACTGACAGTACGTCAGGTGGTGTATGGACTTCAGGTTCTCCTGCAATTATTACAATTGACCCATCTACAGGCGTTGCTACAGGTGTTGCTGTTGGTGGTTCTATTATTACGTATACTGTAACAGGAGCTTGCGGGTCATCTTCTGCGGTCGCTTATGTTACTGTATCAAATACCACTGGAACAGGTACTATTTCAGGTGGTTCTTCAGTTGCAATCGGTTCTTCTTTGAATCTGTCTGAAAGTGTTTCTGGTGGCACATGGAGTGTTGCTCCTTCAAGTATAGCTACCATCAATCCTACTACAGGTGTTTTATATGGTGTAGCTGCCGGTACAGCAAATGTAACCTACTCGGTTTCCGGTTGTGGTGGTGCAGCTGCTGCATACCATTCTGTTTCTGTAACTCCTTTTGATGGCATCTCAGGTACAATCAATTTTGGTTCTACAGCTCATTATGGTCCGGTAAAAGTATGGTTGATCACTTATGTATCACCAATGCTTACTGCAATTGATTCTACTATTGTTTATGCTGCAGGTACTACAGTTACTTATCAGTTCACTGGTGAGCCTACTGATTCTTTCAGAATAAAAGCAGCTACGCTGGATTCATTATCATCAACTACTGGTTTTATCCCTACTTACCATACCAGCAGTTTCTACTGGAACTCAGCTAACGTTTTAGCGCATACTTCAGGTACAAGTGATATCAATCAGGATATCAACATGGCTTTTGGTACTGTAACTACAGGTCCTGGTTTCATAGGAGGTAATGTTACTACCGGTGCTAATAAGGGTACGGCTTCAGGTGTTCCTGTTAAAAATCTGATGATGTATGTATTTAATTCTACTACTTCTCAGTTAATGCAGTCTGTTCGTACTGATGCTTCTGGTAACTACTCTTTCAGCAACTTACCTGTAGGTGCTACTTACTATGTGTTCCCTGATTCATTGAACTACCTAACAACTCCTTACACAGGTATTTCATTGACAACTTCAAGCCCATCAGCTATAAGTGCAAGCTTTATACAGCATACGCTTTCTCATACAATCACTCCGATACCTGTAGGCGTAGGTAATGTATCAGCGAGTACTGCATCTATCCTTGCATTCCCTAACCCAACTAATGGTAAAGTGAATATTGCATGGTCATTGCCATCTGCACAAGAAGCTGCTGTTGTAGTTTGTGATATCACAGGTCGTGAAGTTTATCATACTACAGTTAACATGAATGAAGGTGCAGGTTCTTTTGCCGCTGATCTTTCTTCATTAACTAGTGGTTTGTATACTATTTCTGTTAAGTCTGCAGCAATCAATTACAACAACAAAATTCAGGTACAACACTAATTATTATTGTTTTACTTATACTGTTATTTCGGAAGGAAGCACATCTGCTTCCTTCCGTTTTTTATTTAATAATTACTGTTTTTTATCTGTTATTAATTGATGGTTAATTTGTCTTTATAAATAAAATATATTTTCAGTTTACTAACGTTTGTTGTCAAAGAGGCGTCCTATATATAGGAACAACAAGATTTTATTTCAAACCTATTGATAAAACGAATATTATGAAAAAACAATTTATTCTCACTGTGTTTGCATTGATGGCATGTTTTGCGTCATTTGCACAAGCTCCGGCAATTACGGGCACATTTGGTACTTGTATTGGTTCAAGCACTACTTTACACGATAGTGTTACGGGTGGTCTTTGGTCTACCAGCAATGCTGCGATTGCTTCTGTTAACTCCACTACGGGTGTAGTATATGGTATGTCGGCAGGTTCTGTTACAATTAGTTACACAGTCGCATTGGCAACTGTTACTACTACATTTACTGTTAGTCCTGCTCCTGCGGCAATTACAGGTACACTTACAGTTTGCCCTTCAGCAGTGACTACACTTGCTGATGCTACTTCAGGTGGTTATTGGAGCAGCATGAATACTTCTGTTGCTACAGCAGATTCTCTAACAGGTGCATTTACAGGTATTTGGTCAGGTAGCGGAACAATGGTTCGTTACACAACCGGTGTAGGTTGTTATGTGTCTGCTTACTTGCAGGTATTGAGTGGTGGTGCTGCTCCTATCAGCGGGCCAACAACTATTTGCCCGGGTTCTTCTATTACTTTACACGATACTACTTCCGGTGGCACATGGACTTCATCTAACACAAGTATTGCAACACTTAGTTATACAGGTGTATCTGGCTCTACTGCTACTGTTTTAGGTGTTGCAACAGGTAGTGTAACTATATCTTACAGCGTTACAACATCTTGCGGCACTTTTGTAGCTACATATCCTGTTTCTGTAACTTCTGTTACACCTACTCCAATGCCAATTACCGGTCTTACTACTGTAGTAGCCGGTTCGGTTATTGGTCTTCATGATACTACAACAGGTGGTACATGGAGCATTTCACCAACAACTGTAGCTACAATCAATGCTACTACCGGTGTTGTTACCGGTGTTGCAGCAGGTACTGCCAATGTTACTTATACGGTTTCTGGTTGTGGTAGTTCTGCTTCAGTATACTACACAGTCACTGTTACTGCTTATGATGGTATATCAGGTACAATCAATTTTGGAAGTGGTGCTTATTCAGGTCCGGTAAAAGTATGGTTGATCACTTATGTATCACCAATGCTTACTGCTATTGACTCTACAGTGGTTTATGCATCAGGCACAAGTGTTGGTTATCACTTTACCGGCGAGCCTACTGATTCTTTCAGAATCAAGGCTGCTGTAAACGATTCTACAGGTTTCGGCCCGTCTACAGGTTATATTCCTACTTACCACACGAGTAGTTTTTATTGGAACACAGCTAATGTTTTAGCGCATATCTCCGGTAACAATGACATTAATCAGGATATCAATATGGCCTATGGTGTAATTACAAGTGGTCCTGGTTTTATAGGTGGTAATGTTACTACCGGTGCTAATAAGGGAACTGCTTCAGGTGTTCCTGTTAAAAATCTGATGATGTATGTAATTAACTCTACTACTTCTCAGTTGATACAGGCTGTTCGTACCGATGCTTCTGGTAATTACTCTTTCAGCAACTTACCGGTAGGTGCTACTTACTATGTATTCCCTGATTCATTGAACTACCTTACAACTCCTTGTACAGGAATTTCATTGACAACATCTACTCCTTCAGTTACAAGTGCAAGCTTTATACAGCATACACTTTCTCATACAATTACTCCAGTACCTGTAGGTGTGGGTAACGTATCAGCAAGCACTGCATCAATTCTTACATTCCCTAACCCAACTAATGGTAAGGTGAATATTGCATGGTCATTGCCATCTGCACAAGAAGCTGCTGTTGTAGTTTGTGATATCACAGGTCGTGAAGTTTATCACACTACAGTTAATATGAATGAAGGAGCAGGTTCTTTTGCTGCTGATCTTTCTTCATTAACTAGTGGTTTGTATACTATTTCTGTTAAGTCTGCAGCTATCAACTACAACAACAAAATTCAGATTCAGTATTAAGATAATTGAGTGTTAGAATACCCCGAGAGGAAGCGGCAACGCTTCCTCTCTTTTTTTCATAGACTATTAGTTAAAGAATATAGAATTTTGCTACTTTCCATCATATAGTGCAGTTCAATACGTTAGTACTATTATCTAAATCAATATTATGAGCAGACTCCTTGCCGTAACATTATCATTTTTATTGTTGTCGTTATCTGTTCATGCTCAGGTGCTTAAGCCGGGTTTTGATGCAGAAGAATATGAAGGAAGTTTGCGGAGAGCCGCTTATCAGGTAGATCCTGAGTTTAGAGGGAATACGCCTAAGGAGCAACAGTTTACCAGAGTATTCAGAGGGAAGCAGGTTGGGTTGCATAATAAATGGGATATGTGGCTCAGCAAAGACAAGCAAATAATGGTCATTAGTCTTAGAGGTACTACGTCTGATATGGATAGTTGGCTGGCTAATTTTTATAGTGCAATGGTGCCTGCAACTGGTTCATTGAGGTTAGATAGCAACTATTTGTTTCATTATAAGTTTGCTGCAGACCCAAAAGCGGCTGTTCATGTTGGGTGGACAATAGGCGTGGGTAGTCTTGCTCCTGAGATTATGTCAAAGATCAAAGAATATTATGCAATAGGCGTTAGACAGATACTGATAGAAGGTCATAGTCAGGGTGGGGCACTCAGCTACCTAATGACCTCTTATTTACATTATCAGCAAGTAGATGGTGCTTTACCGGCCGATATTATTTTTAAGACATACGCCAGTGCGGCACCTAAACCGGGCAATCTGTATTATGCGTATGATTATGACTATATAACGCGTGGAGGCTGGGCATTTACAATAGTGAATACTGCTGATTGGGTACCGGAGACACCTGTTTCGATTCAAACGGACAAAGACTTTAATAAGCTGAATCCGTTTGCCAATGCAGGAGATCAGGTGAAGGGGCAGAAATATGTAGTGAGACTAGCACTGAAGCATGTGTACAAAAGACTCACAAAGACACCTCGTAAGGCACAGCGCACATACAACCGCTATCTGGGGAAGATGGCATACAAACAAGTAAAGAAGTTTATGCCCGGTCTGGAAAAGCCTATTTATAGTAAGAGTAGCAACTATATGCGGGCAGGCACACCAATTGTGTTACAACCCGATGCTGAATATTACAAAAAATACCCGGACACAGGCAGTAATATATTCAGGCACCATTTATTTGAGCCATATTATTATCTGGTGAAAAAGATATATCCGTCAGCTACGACAAAGTGATATCAGATTAAGACTTCTTACCGCCTTCTATCTCCAATAGTTTTTCTAACACATGGTGTGTAATTGGGCAGGAGAGTGAGTTTTTCAGGGTAAGCGGTACACGCTTATAGAGTACATCTTCATCGGTATAAGGGTAGCGGGCGCAATCGCTGGGGCGGTCGTCATAGATATTGCAGGTATTGTCTTCTGCAAGGAATGGACAAGGTTTTGTGCGTGATACATAATCACCTTCACTATCTATAGTGAGGTAGTTAGCAACGAGATCACCTTCCTTTATGCGCAGGCTTTTGGCTATGCGCTTAATGTCGGGTTGTTTGAAGCGGGGAGAGTAGTTTTTACAGCAATTGGCACACTCCAAACAGTCTATTTTTTCAAAAGCTTCTTCATGCAAATCGGGTAGGGCTTTAAGAATTTTGTTCTTATTGCCACGTTCCAGCATGTATTTATACTGCTTTTGGTGTTCCTTAGCTTCTTTCTCCCAGTTCTCGTCTATCACTTAGATATTCATTTTATCCATTATTCTTTCCAAATCCTCGTCATTATAAAACTCAATGAGGATACTGCCCTTACCATTCTTTTTTCTATCCAGCTTTACTTTAGTAGATAGCTGCGAAGCCATATTATCTTCAATGCGTTTGTATGCAGGAGGTAATTTGGTAATGGTTGGGGTATTGTCTTTAGGTGCTTTTTCTGTAGCCATGTCTTTAACCAACTGCTCTACCTGACGCACAGACAGACTGCGCTGCATAGTTTCGCGGAAGACATATAATTGCTGATCTACATGGTCTAAGCCAATGATAGCACGTGCATGCCCCATGCTCAGTTGACCGTCTCTGACCGCTTTTTGCACATCGGGCGGTAGTTTGAGCAGGCGCAGGTAGTTGGCTACAGTGCTCCTTTCTTTTTTCATTCTGTCTGCAACTTGCTCCTGGGTGAGTTCGCACTCATCCATAAGTCGGCGATAGCTCATTGCTATTTCTATAGCATTGAGGTTCTCTCGTTGCAGGTTTTCCAGCAGCGCCATTTCATGAACTTCCTGACTACCTGCGGTGCGCACATAAGCCGGAATATCTTTAAGACCTGCCATCTTAGAAGCGCGCCAACGACGTTCTCCTGATATTAACTGGAATTTATTGTTGCTTGTTTTTATTACGGTTACAGGTTGAATAATGTCGTGCAGCTTAATACTTTCTGCAAGTTCTTTCAGTGCCTGTTCGTCGAAATCGTGGCGTGGTTGCTTTGGGTTAACCTCTATCTGGTCAACCGAAATGCGGGCAATGCTATTGTTGGTATTGTTATTTTGGCCTGATGCTGCCGGCACACCTTGTTTAGGGGTGTTGATCTCTTCATCAATATTGTCCAGCAATGCGCGGATACCCTTACCCAGAGCTGATTTCTTATTTATTTGCGACATGCTATTTTTCGAAAATTTTATCCTCGTTCTTAATTTTGGTCATATTATTTTTCTGCAGTATTTCTTTAGCAAGGTTCAGATAGTTAACTGCTCCTGTGCTTTCTGCATCATACAATAATACAGGTTTTCCAAAGCTAGGTGCTTCACCCAGTCTTGTATTACGATGAAGGATAGTATTGAATACCAGCTCAGAGAAGTGATTTTTAATCTCTTCAACTACTTGGTTTGACAGGCGCAAACGACCATCATACATGGTCATAAGGATACCTTCTATTTTAAGTTCTGCGTTAATGCGTGTTTGTACAATTTTGATTGTATTAAGCAATTTACCCAAACCTTCTAATGCGAAATATTCGCACTGAACAGGTATGATAACGCTATCTGCTGCTGACAGTGAGTTGACCGTAATTAAGCCCAGAGACGGAGAGCAGTCTATGATGATGAAATCGTAGTTGGCCTGCTCTGCTTCGAGTGCTTTGCGTAATACATGCTCTCTGTTCGGGTGATTGATCAGTTCAATTTCGGCACCTACCAGATCAAGATGGCTCGGCAACAGGAACAGATTTGGTGTTTCTGTCTCCAAAACTACCTGATTAACTGGTGTTTCGTTGACCATGCAGTCATAGAGACTCAACTGCACATTTTTCAGGTCAAAACCATTACCTGTAGTGCTGTTGGCCTGCGGATCTGCATCTACCAATAGTGTTCTGTACTCCAGCACGGCAAGACTGGCTGCAAGATTAATTGCAGTCGTTGTTTTACCTACTCCTCCCTTCTGATTCGCAATCGCGATTACTTTTGCCATTTTATTTTTTAGTATATAGTCGTTAGTACCCGGTACAATGACTCTGCTTAATTATTTTTTAGTACTCACTGCTACAGTTCGATTGTCTGACCGATCCGTGGTAGTGTAAGTGTGTTACCTGCTGCACTGAACTTACTTTTTGCTGCTTCGTGGTCTACCTTGATATAGCCAAATGTATCGAAATGCACACCAATGATGTTTTTGCACTGTATGAATTCTGCGGCTATTACTGCATCTTCAGCATCCATGGTGAAGTTACCGCCAATAGGGAGGATAGCGAAATCGATTTTAGTATAACGAGGAATCAGTTGCATATCCATCATCAGACAAGTATCGCCACTGTAGTAAAATTTCTTTTCAGCTGCATGAACCACAAAGCCTCCCGGTGTGCCACCAGTTGTGCCATCAGGCATTGTGCTGCTGTGCCAAGCCGGAACAAAGTGTAGTTTACCGAACTCAAAAGTAGCTGTGCCGAAGTTCATAGGGTGAACATTGGTAATGCCTTGTTTCTGAGCCCATTCTATTACTTCATAAGCGCCGATAACTTTTGCGCCGGTTCTTTTGGCAATGCTTGCCAAGTCTGCCACGTGATCACCATGACCATGCGAAATAAGAATGAAATCTGCTTCGATAGTGTTAATATCTATATCCTTTGCCAGTTCGTTACCGCTAATGAACGGATCGAAGAGTATTTTTTTGCCTGCGGTTTCTACTGAAAAGCAAGAGTGGCCGTAATATGTAAATTTCATGTTTAAAGACTGTTTTTAAAGCTGCAAAGTTAGTTAAAGTAGTTGTAAGTATTAATGTGGTTATCGTTAACTTGTAAGATAGTTTTTTAATATTCTTAAAGTCCGATTTTATAGTGGTGAAAAATATTGTTTTAGGTTGTTTTGTTTCTTAATGTGTTGATTATTAGTTGTTTAGTTTGTTTTATAATTTCCACTTTGACCCACTTTTTACCGATTAGTGGTATTTTTTGTTTGTATAGCACAGCAATGTGCGTGGTGTAGTTTTTTGTTTTACAGCACAACAAGATACGGAATAGGTATAGCCGTTTCCAAATTTATTTTTGAAACCCGCAACTGTAGCGGAAAGAAAAAGACATGATGGTTTTGTAGAAGTGTATTTTGGGGTTGAGACGCTCCATATTCTATTTTCATTAAAAATATAGCTAATAATTAATACTTTTAGATTAGTAATGCAGCAGCACTATGACTTATCTATTACGAATTACTCTTTTTATACTCACGTTCATTTCTTCTACAGCCTTAGCGCAACAAATGCAATGGGTGAAGGGAGGAGGTACGAATGAGACATCAGCATACTTGAGTACAAATCCGGAAGGAACGTACTATATGTGTACGGACCCCAATGGTAATGTATATGCGTTGAGTATAGTAGGGCAAAATGAAATATTTGCCGACACATTTTATAGAAATGGAGCTTATGGTGTTGATATAAATATATTGTTAAGTAGTTATAATTCCGCCGGACAAATGCGTTTTGCAAAACTAATAGCGTCATCAGCCGGGGATTCTTTACCTTTTGGTATTGTTGCAGATAGTAGCGGGCATATTTATATGGCGGGTTTATTGCCCAATGGCACTTTGCATATAGGATATGATACGATGATAACAGGTCTAACACAACAGTCTTTAGGTATAATCAAATTTGATACCTCCGGCCATTTCGATTGGATTAGGCAAGTAGGCAATAATACCCCTTCAACTTATTATGCAACTCATAGTAATGCAGCTTCAATATCTCTTGACAGAGATAACAACATTCACTTAATACCATACATTGGATTTGGAGCACAGCTCTTGCCAAGTATTATCAGTCATACCGGATCTTATGACTTAAAATATAATTCAACAGGGATCTTACTGTCAGCTAAAAGATTACAATTAGACTCTACAATTGTAGTAATTGGAGCTAATATTGATAAATCTAGCAATATATTATATAGTTATGGCTATCGTTCACCAGCATATATTGATAGCTCAGCATATAATTTCATAGCTGCATTTGACACTAGTGGCAACAGATTGTGGATTGATACATTAGACGATCCTTTATACATTGGTGCTGAAGGAATAAATGGGATTGTACCTGATGGTTATGGACATTTGTATATATCAGGTCTCGGAGACGGATATGTAACTTATAGAGGAGACACTATTGGACCTCCCGCAGGCTCTACATATTCGCAATATGTATCTTTTATTATGAAAACAGATATAGATGGTAATATGAAATGGGTCAATACATGCAATGGTAATAGTCTGAATGCCTTTTCTGGAATTACAATGATGTCTGAAAATAAAATAGCTGCTGTTGGATTCTTTGAAGTCAAGTTCAGGTCAGACATAGATAGTTTAAGCAATAATACTCCAGGATCTGACCCTCTAATATATATAGTTGATACTGCAGGTCATACAATTGGGCTAACACAAATTCATGGAAATGGCTACAATGATTATGGCATGGCAATAACTAGTGATAAATTTGGAAATCTATATATTGGCGGTGAAGTTGAAGACACTATCCCCACAACAACAATTACTCCTTATCACTCTGTAGGAGGTAATACTGATTTTTTTATTCTTAAATATGGAATGCCTGTTGGCTGTAGTGGTTTACCAGTTGCTGCATTTACTTCATCAGGTACTAACCCGGAACATTTTTCTTACAGCGGTACAACAACCGGAATTGATAGTGTTGTATGGTATTTCGGTGATGGTGCTTCCACAACAGGATTAACACCAATTCATACTTATACGGCATCAGGCACGTTCACAGTATGTGCTTATGTGTATGCATATTGTGGTGTGGATTCCGCTTGTACAAATCTATCAGTTTCGGGAGTTGGTATTAATTCGGTAGTACCCGCTGCCCCTAAATTGGCAGTTTATCCAAACCCGGCACACGATAATATTATTGTTAATGTAGCTGATATTCCTACTCCTGCAACTATATTCGTTATAGATATTTACGGAAGAATTGTTTTGTCGAAAGAGGGTGTTATAAAGCAAGATAGTCTTGATGTTAGTTCTTTTGCACCCGGTGCCTATATAGTGAAGGTACAGGCTAACGGTCAAGTATATAGAGAAGTAGTGGTGATAGAGTAGGTGAGACGCGCATGTTTAAAGTAGCATATTTCACAATTAGCAGTAACTAAAAAGTCCCGCTACGGCAACGCCAAGCGGGACTTTTTAGTTATTTAATCAAACGACTAAGCTAATGCGGTAGCATCTTCAATCAGTACGCTTGCTTTGTTATGTAATACTTCAACAAACCCTGCAGAGATTTCGTAAACCTCTGTGTTGTGTTTGTCGATCAGTACTTTCATTTTACCCTTACCCAATGCAGCTATCATAGCAGCGTGGTTATCGAGTATTTCGAAAGAACCATTTGTTCCCGGTAACTGAATACCGTAAACAGTGCCACTGTAGACTTTATGTTCGGGAGTTAATATTTCTAATTGCATTTTTTGTCGTTTTTTTTTAGCAGATGGTTATTAGTCGATGGTCGATAGTTGATAGTCAATATGTAAACTGAAGTAATTTAATAACAGATTTTCTATGAAAAATTAAGATAATCCACTATCTACTGACCACTATCTACCAATTACTATCTACTTAATTAGTTTTTCGCTTGCTCCATCAACTTCTTACCCTTAGCGATAGCGTCATCGATGCTACCAACAAGGTTGAATGCTGCTTCCGGATACTCATCTACTTCACCATCCATGATCATATTGAAGCCGCGGATAGTTTCTTCGATAGGTACCAATACACCCTTAAGACCGGTAAATGCTTCAGCTACGTGGAATGGCTGAGACAAGAAACGTTGTACTTTACGAGCACGAGCAACGGTCATCTTATCTTCTTCACTCAACTCATCCATACCAAGGATAGCGATGATGTCCTGAAGCTCCTTGTAGCGCTGTAAAATCAGCTTTACACGGTTAGCGCAGTTGTAGTGTACATCACCAACGATGATAGGTGTAAGGATACGTGAAGTAGATTCTAGTGGGCTCACCGCAGGGTAGATACCAAGGTCAGCGATCTTACGATCCAATACCGTTGTCGCATCAAGGTGAGCGAAGGTAGTAGCCGGAGCCGGATCGGTAAGGTCATCTGCAGGTACATAAACCGCCTGTACAGAAGTAATAGAACCATTCTTAGTAGAAGTGATACGCTCCTGCATCAGACCCATTTCTGTAGCCAATGTAGGTTGGTAACCCACCGCAGATGGCATACGACCCAAAAGAGCCGATACTTCAGAACCTGCCTGAGTGAAACGGAAGATGTTATCGACGAAGAAAAGGATATCCTTACCCTTGCCTGTACCATCACCATCACGGAAATACTCAGCGATCGTAAGACCAGAAAGAGCCACACGAGCACGAGCTCCCGGTGGTTCGTTCATTTGTCCGAATACGAAAGTTGCTTTACTATCTTTTAATTCTTCAAGATCAACAGAGCTTAAATC
This sequence comes from Chitinophagaceae bacterium, assembly GCA_947454715.1. Classification (GTDB taxonomy): domain Bacteria; phylum Bacteroidota; class Bacteroidia; order Chitinophagales; family Chitinophagaceae; genus Flavipsychrobacter. The sequence continues at coordinate 13,999 of CANGMZ010000004.1, read as the reverse complement.
CCAGCCGCCTTCTTCCATGCTATGGATGAATTTTTTACCGTATTTCACGATACCGGCTTCAATCATTTCACGCATCAGGTCATTACCTTCACGTGTACGCTCACCCACACCTGCAAATACAGACAAACCTGAGTAAGCTTTAGCGATATTGTTAATTAACTCCTGAATCAATACTGTTTTACCTACACCGGCACCACCAAACAAACCAATTTTACCACCCTTAGCATAAGGTTCGATAAGGTCAATTACTTTGATACCTGTATATAATATTTCAGAAGAAGTTGTCAGATTTTCAAACTTTGGTGGTTTAGCGTGAATCGGACGAGTGTTAGTTCTGTCCGGAGCAGGCAAACCATCGATAGCATCACCTGTAACGTTAAACAGACGACCATTGATTTGATCACCGATAGGCATTGCAATAGCCTTACCTGTATCTCTCACTTCGGTGCCACGCACCAAACCTTCAGTACCATCCATGGCTACGGCGCGTACGCTATCTTCACCAAGGTGCTGCTGTACTTCAAGCACCAATTTGTCTCCGTTTTCACGGGTTAATTCAAGTGCATTAAAAATCTCGGGTAACTTGCTATCACCACTGAAATAAACGTCCACAACCGGACCGATTATCTGCTTGATTCTACCAACGTTTGGCATAGATTAAAGTATAAAAAAAAGTTAAGTCTTCTAAATTTTGTGCAAAGGTAACGGTGTATAACCAAAAATCAAAAGTAAAAACGGTAAAAAATGCGGTTATGTGTATTTTTTGTTGAGATTCTGTACCTTTTTTGCTCCTGATACGCTTTAAATATGCTTATTCAGTTGGTCTGTTGTCGTTTTTTTTCATCTTCAGTTAAAATTATTAATATTTTTTTTTTGAATTGACAGTCTTATAATTTGAAGATGATTTTATGCTTTATGCCATAAATTTTTTGCAGCTGATTGTATTATAACTACATTACGATGTTTTTTAATTATTAATTTGTATGTCAATTTAACATTGCGTTATTACTAATAATAGTTTTTTGGCTGTTTTGTCTCAGGAAATTATTGTTTATGCTACTAAAGTATTTAGTTTGTGTAACTGCAATATGACAGAATTATACTATTTTACGTAGCAAACTTTATCTAAGAATAGCATTTAAATATGAAAAGTAGTGACGATATGTATCGGTTGATGATAGAGCAAATAGAAGATTATGCTATTCTTCTACTTGACAGGGAAGGGAATATTGTTAATTGGAATAAAGGGGCACAGAATATAAAGGGATATGAAGCGGCCGAGATCATTGGTCGCAATTTTAGTTTGTTTTATACCGAAGAGGATAATAAAAATGGCGTTCCATTACGTCTGATACAAGAGGCAAGTACAAGTGGTAAAGCATCAGTTGAAGGCTGGAGAGTGAGGAAGGATGGTACTCAATTTTGGGGTAGTATATTGATTACTGCTTTATATGATGATACGAATACACTCACCGGTTTTTCAAAAGTCACCAAAGATCTTACTGATCGTAAATTGTTAGCGGATCAACAAGAGCAGTTTAATGCAGCTTTAGAGCAAAAAGTTGCAGCGCGAACCGAAGAGCTACTTATTACAAAAAACAACTACCAGCATTTATTTGCCAATAATCCATTGCCTATGTGGGTAATGGATATCAAAACATTTCAATTTCTTGATGTAAATCAGGTTACAGAAACTGTTTATGGTTACAGCAGGGCGGAGTTCCTCACACTCACAGCTATAGATATAAGACCTGAGGAGGATAGAGATATTTTTATTGAGAGTCAACTGTCCGGTGGCCTAAATACAGATACTATTAACAGGGGTGTGTGGCGACATGTTAGAAAAAATGGGTCTATAATAGAGGTGGAAGTTTTTGCACATAATATTTTATTTGAAGGTAAGGTAGCCCGGCTTGTACTAGCTAATGATGTGACCGAAAAGCGCCAAGCAGAAAGAAAGCTAGCCAGCAGGCTCAAACATTTTAAGGCGATTATTGAGCATAATAACGACTGTATATCGCTGAATGATAAGAATGGGAAACTACTTTATCAATCTCCGGCAGTAGAGCGGGTTACGGGATATGGTATAGACGAGCGACGAGATGTAAGCTCTTTTGAAATATTTCACCCCGATGATTTGGGGGCCGCTAAACGGAGAATTGAGGCTTCTTTGGCTTCACCCGGTGTCCCCATAAACGGATTATGCAGGCTAAAGCATAAAGATGGATATTATATTTGGGTAGAGGGTACAACAACCAATCTTTTGCACGATGAGAACATAAATGCATTGGTTAGCAATTTCAGAGATGTTACTGAACGAGAGTTGGCTTCTGAAATGCTCAAAAGAAATAAGCGGGAGCTGGAGCATGTCTATCAGGAGCAATTACACTTGTCCAGCCAGTTTTCATCAATACTTAATGCGCTGCCGGCTAAGATTGCACTACTGAATAATAAGGGTATAATAGTTGAAGTAAATAACTCGTGGCGCGAATTTGCAGATGAGAATGGTTTTGTGGGTAACCATTATGGGGTAGGAGATGATTATATAAAAATATCAGAACGTGCAGATGGTGCGGATGCAGCAGATGGAATGCAAATAGCGGAAGGAATTAAGGATGTATTATCAGGTTATTGTAGAGAGTTCAGTATGGAGTATCGTTGTGATTCTCCAACTGAAGTGCGGTGGTTTAGAGTTATAGTAGTGAAAGAAAATGATACTGCAGATAGCGGTGTCGTATTGATGCATCTGGATATTTCAGAACGTAAGCAGGCAGAATTGTTAGTGCTGCAGCAAAAATCACAACTGGAGAATTTGTTGCGGGGGATGGGCGATGCATTTGTAACTGTAGATAAAGACTTTGTTTACACATTTGCCAATGAACAGTCGCTGAAGATAATGGGGAAAAGCAAAGAGGAATTGATAGGGCGCATAAAATGGGAAGTATACCCTGATTTGGTGGATACAGAACTTTACACCATTTATAATGACGTTGTCAAAAATAAAAAGGATGCATTTTTCGAGGTTTTCTACACTCCTTTCGATATGTGGCTCGACATCAGGGCATATTCGCATGAAGGGGGAGTCGCTATTTTTTATAATGATATTACCGAACGTAAAAAAGCAGAAGAAGACCTGAAGAATAGTGAGCATAAGTTTAGAGTATTGATAGAAAACAATGCTGATATGCTTGTGCTGTATGATAAAGACCTGCGTTTATCTTATTGTAGTCCGTCAGTAGAAAAGAATGCGGGCGTTACTCTGGAGCAAATAAGAGGCGTATCTATACATGATAATGTATATCCCGAAGATGTTCACTTAGCAGAAGATAGTATAGCAAAGGCATTAGCAAACCCCGGAGAATTAATTCCCTTTATACTGCGTAAACAGTATGATAGTGATGCTTATGTATATCTGGAAGGAACATTAACCAATTTATTAGATGACCCTGCTGTAGCATCGATAGTTTGTAATTACAGAGATGTTACCGCTAAGAAAATTGCAGAAGAGCAAATTGCGGAAGGGTATAAGGAGATAGAAACGTTATTGCATCATACAGATGAGGCATTTATTATATTGGATGCTGATTTGAAAATAGTCTCCTACAATAAAAATGCAAAGAACCATGCAGCCGGAAACTATAAGAAAAAGGCAGCAATAGGGCAAAGTATTTTGGAGTATGCCGTAGAACCTGAAATGACGCGTGAGGTGTATGTTGATGTGCTGCGCGGTAATAAGCGAAAGACAGAAGCTTGTTTTGAGCAGGAAGATGGCTCTAAACAATATTTTCAAAACCTTATAAAGCCGGTTTATAATGAACAAAATATTATTGATGGTGTCTTTATAACGGTAAGGAATGTAACAGAGTTAGTTATCTCACAACAACAGATTGAATTTGATCAGAACAATCTTAATGCGCTGATCAATAATACTGACGACTTAATGTGGAGTCTTGATTTAGACTTTAGGTTGATTACGTATAACAAGGCGTTTGAGAATATGATCAAATACATGTCCGGAATAACTGTTGAAACCGGAATGGTCATTACAGAAGGGTTCAGTGAAGATCAGTTGGGTAGATGGAGTGAGCGTTTCAATAATGCTTTTGCCGGGGAAACGTTTACTGCAATTGAATATACACCAGAGCCTTACGATATATGGAGTGAAACATCGTTCCATCCAATATATAATGACAGTGAGATAGTTGGTGTAGCCTGCTATTCAAGAGATATTACAGAAAGGCAAAAGTATGAGGAGACATTGCGCCAGAGTGAAGAAGTACGTATGTTAATTATGAATGCGGCAATGGATGCCATAATGTGTATGGATCCTGATGGCGCCATAACTGTATGGAATCCTCAGGCAGAAAAGATATTTGGATGGTCTGAAGCAGAGATATTGGGTAAGCGAATTGCAGATACTATTGTTCCTGAACCGATGCGGCAGTTGCATTTAAACGGGCTACGAGATTATTTTGGTAAAGGAGCAGGAATGAAGCCCAATATGTTGTATGAAAATATTGGGCAACGCAGGAATGGGGAAATTTTTCCTATAGAGATAACAATGCATCCGGTTGAGCAGAATGGGAAAGATTTTTATGTTGCTTATGTTCGAGATATTACTGAGCGAAAGCAGGCGGAGGAAAAGTTGCGGAGCAGTGAGATAAAATTCCGTGCATTAGTTGAAAATAGTGTAGACGCTATTGCTATGCTCGATGAGCGAGGAAAGATATTTTATCAATCTGCATCATCTGAAAGGATAACAGGGTATACTATTGATGAGATACTTGCTATTGAAGGTTCAATTGTTCATCCCGATGACAAGGAGAGAATGCAGGAACTATTTAAAGAGACGATGCTTAACCCGGGAGAACCACAGCACAGCCGTCATAGAATAAATCATAAACAAAAAGGATGGATAGATGTAGAAGGTACATTAACTAATCTGCTTCACGATAAGAATGTACAAGCTATAGTTACCAATTTCAGAGATGTTACAGAGCGGGCACATGCGGAACAAAAGATCATTAATGCCAATAGGTTCTATTCATTTATTAGCCAGATCAACCAGACAATTGTACACTCAACGAATGAAACAGCGGTATTTAAAGAAGCATGTAGGATTGCGGTAGAATATGGGAAGTTTAAAATAGCGTGGATAGGGCTTGTTGATAAAGGCAACAGAAAAATCAGTATGGTAGCAGAAAACAGTATGTTTAATGATGATGTGCCATTATTTACTGATGCAGAATATGATGCAGGAGGGCCTACTGATATAGTAATGAAAACAGGAGGTAATTATGTGTGTAATGATGTTGTTTCAGATGCTGCCCTGTCGTCGTTGCCCGCCTGGAAAAACTATGCCATTGAGCGAGGATTGAATTCGGTAATAGCGTTACCTATAAGAAAGGCAGGAGAAGTAGTTGGTACATTTAATTTATATGCTGCTGAATATAATTTATTTGACAAAGAAGAAATTACGTTGTTGCAAGAGGTAGCCGGAGATATATCATTTGCATTAGATGTTTTTGAGAAAGAAAAACAGCGCAAAAAGGCAGAAGAAAAGTTACGCCATAATGAGTTCAGACTCAATGAGGCACAGGAAATAGCGCATGTGGGCAACTGGGAAATTGATTTGGTGACCGGTGTTCACTCTTGGTCGCAGGAAGCGCAGCGAATTGTTGGTTATGTATCTGATGGTTCACAGCCTGTATTTGAGACATATCTGTCTTCAATTCATCCGGATGATAAAGTCTCGGTAATGAAAATGATGAGTGAAGCAAAAACTACGTATCACAACGCCTATTTTTATCACCGTATAATAAGGCCAGACGGGGAGATACGATATGTATACTCAGAAAGTAAGTACGAATTTAATGGCTACGATGAGCCGGTTAGGTTGCATGGTATCATTCATGATATTACTAATGCCAAGATTGCTGAAGATGCATTGGCACAGTCTGAAGAAAATCTCAGATTGATTATGGACCTCATTCCTCAGTCCATTTATGCCAAAAATATGAATGGTAAGTATATATTCGTAAACAAGAGCTTTGCCAGCCTATATGGTTACTCTCCTAATCAGTTGATTAGCAAATCAATTACCGACCCGGCATGGGGAATAGGCGGTGATGATGCACTTTCAGATGATGACAAGAAAGTGATTATGAATGGGGTATCTGAGGTGATTCCGGAAATGGAATTTGTAGACCACGAGGGTGTCACAAGGATATTTTATACAGTAAAAGTCCCATACACACTAGCTGGTACTAATGAGAAGGCTGTATTGGGAATAGCACTAGACATAACTGAGCGTAAACTTGCGGAAACAGAAAGGACCAAAATGGTTGCAGATATTGTGCAGCGGAATAAAGATTTGGAGCAGTTTTCTTATATCATTTCGCATAATTTGAGGTCGCCTGTAGCCAATATAAGCGGTATCACAGACATATTGCAATATGATGGGATAACCGAAAATGAAAAGAAGGAATTGATGTTGGAGTTGGGTAACTCAGTAAAGAAATTAGATGCAGTAATTAAAGACCTCAATTATATTCTTCAGGTTAAGCAAGAGGTAAGTGAGAATAGGGAGAAAGTCGTATTTGCTGATTTGCTCGATGATATTAAATTAAGTATCAAAAATCTTATAAAGAATGAGGATGTAAAGATTGTAAGTGATTTTTCGATGGCTTGTGATATTTTGACATTGAAAAGTTATATATATAGTATCTTCTTCAACCTCATATCCAACAGTATAAAGTATCGCCAACCCGGGGTAATGCCAATCATAGAGATAAGTAGTGCCTTGAATGATAATACGCTTACTTTGGTGTTTAAAGATAACGGATTGGGTATTGATTTAAGTAAGAGAGGTGAGCAGGTGTTTGGTCTTTATAAGCGGTTTCATGCGCATACTGAAGGTAAGGGTATAGGGTTGTATATGGTTAAAACACAAATAGAAACATTAGGGGGAAGGATTAAAATTGACAGTGAAGTCAATAAAGGCACTATATTTACGATAGATTTCGAAATAAACCAGTGAGGGTAATATTATGGCGAACAACAAAATGCCGGGTTTTATAGTTATTGATGACGATCCTGTCAACAATAAGATATGTAGTATTATTATTCAGCGACTCTATCCAGAAATAGAGATTTTGAGTTTTACTGATCCGGAAGTTGCGTTGACCCATATTGAGCATGTGCATCAAGGAGAAAATGCACATAATACTATTTTGTTGCTCGATATCAATATGCCTGTGTTGAGTGGTTGGGATGTTTTAGAGCATTTTAAACACCTGCCTCAAAAAATACAATCTCATTTTCGTATCTACATACTTTCTTCATCTGTAGATGTTTATGATAAGCGCAGGGCAGGTGATAATGAGTTTGTGCGTGGGTATATTGAAAAGCCATTGACGCTTCAAAGAGTAGAAGAATTGTTTGCGGAAGCTAATAAATAAGCTGATTTTTTTCCGCAAAGTTTTATTGTTGGTTGTTTATGTTTCATTCCTTTATTAATCTTGTGTACAATTTCTATGTACTCAATTATTAGTTAAATCCAAATGAATTATGAAGCCACTGTTGCTCGTTACTTTATTAATCCTCTCTACCTCATTTTGTTATGCCCAAACTGATACAATAACCATCAGACATAAGTCTATGGGTACACAATTGCTTAAAAATGGGAAGCAGCTCAACTTGAAGGCACTAAAAAAGTATGTTCAAAGTGATGTCGCTGCAAAGAAAGAATATAACAAAGGAATTGGAGTATCTGTTGTTTCCTATTTGTTTGCTTATGCCGGTGGCACAGTTATAGGTTATGATTTAGGGACAGCCATTCGCACAAGTGATAACATTCATCCGGCAACTATTATTACAGGTTTGGCTTTAGTTGGTATTAGTATTCCGTTTGCTCTAAATGCAGATAAACATTTTGGTAAGGCTGCTGCGTTATATAATAAAAGCAGACGTAAAACCGGTAGTCTTTACCCCGGTACAGAACTTAGGTTCATTACGACAGGAAATACCGTAGGATTACAGTATTGTTTCAGATAGGTTAGGTGTTGCCAATTAATTGTTTAAGTTATTGCAGCTATATAATACAGGGGGTATATGTTTTGCATATACCCCCTGTTATTGTATGTATAATGATTATACTCTCTGTTCCGGTGCTGTTTTGCGGCTACCTTCATATAGTTCAAATTCAAGTAGTCTGCAATCAATAGTACTTGTATAGAATTCAATTCGGCGTTTTGCCTTCAACCCTATTTTTTTAGCCAGATCAAGATTACCTGTAAACACGTAGCCGAAATAACCGCCACATTCTTTTTTCATGTAGTCGCCTATACGAGCATAAGTAGCTTCAAGTTCCGGTTCATTACCCAGACGCTCCCCATATTCGGGGTTCATGAACATAATACCTCCCTTGCCTTTAGGCGTAGGTGTAGCTGCGAAATCGCATAGAGAAAATTTTATGATGTCTGCAACGCCGGCAGCTATCGCATTTTTCCGGGCATTGGCTAGCGCCATGTCGCTGAAGTCGGTTGCTATAATCTGAAGCTCCGGGACGTCAATTATTTGTTTGTCCAACTGTTCCATTTCCTGCAAATAAACTTCCTTGTCATATCCTTGAATATGCATGAAGGCATAGTTGAGCCGGAATAAGCCCGGGCGTGTATTTGTGGCTATCAATGCAGCTTCAATAGCTACTGTACCTGAACCGCACATAGGGTTAACAAATGGTGAAACTCTATCCCAACGAGTCGCCATAATCGTTGCTGCTGCCAGTGCTTCAAGCATTGGTGCGCGACCCGGAATCTTACGGTATCCGTGGCGCGCTAAAGAGTCGCCTGAAGTATCCATGAATATTTCAGCACGATCGTTTTTCCAAAACAGGTGTATTACTGTTCCGCGCAGCTCAGCACCGGTATCGGGGCGGTTGCCGCGTTTTTCGCGCATACGGTCAACAATAGCATCTTTTACCCTTAGATTGGCAAACATGCTGTTGTTGATGGTGTCATTCATCACATTGCTCGTAATAGAGAAATATCCGGGATCCGGAATGATATTTTCCCATGGTATAGCTATCACATTTTTATATACATCGTCTGCATTGTCTGCAAAAAATTGTTTCAGGCTATATAGTACCTGACTAGCGCAGCGCAGGTTGAGATTGAGTTTGATGCAATCGTTAATCGTTCCGGTGAGTCTTACTCCGGTCACAAAGGTTTCTTCAACGTTAAATCCTAATGCCTTTACTTCCTGTTCTAGGTAAGGTGCAATTCGCTTATGGCAGGTAATTGTTATCGGTGCTTTGGTTGTATATAATGACATAATTGACTGTAAAGGTAAAGTTTCCTGAATGATACGTGGTTTTAATCCATAATTTTGGATAATCTTTATTTCATGAGTGCGGCATTGTTCCCCATACCACCCACCAATATACTACCATATAGCGGTGAAGCTATACTATATGCTGATATGTTTCCGCAGGCAGAGAGTGATGTGATTTTTGCTCAATTGATCACCGAAACTACATGGAAGCAAGAACCTATAAAGATGTTTGGTAAACTAGTTATGCAGCCCAGGCTTACCGCTTGTTATGGTGAAAAGAGTATTATTTATTCCGGAATAGAAATGCCTCCTTTACCTTGGACCAATCTATTATTAACTTTGAAGCAGAGAGTAGAGCAAATAGCACAAGTGCAGTTTAATAGCGTTTTGCTTAACTATTACCGCGACGGGAAAGATAGTATGGGCTGGCATAGAGATAATGAAAAAGAGCTGGGACATAGACCTGTAATTGCATCAGTCAGCTTTGGTGCAGAACGCAAATTTGCATTGCGTAATTACATTAGTAAAATGGATGCTGTATCTGTGAGTTTAGCACATGGTAGTCTTTTACTAATGCGTGGTGATACACAGCATATTTGGGAACATAGTGTGCCTAAAGTCAAATTTGCACAACCTCGGCTGAATCTTACTTTCCGGGTTGTTCAGTAATTTATTTTTCTTTTGTGAATAAGAATATGCTACCCTGTTTGAGTGTCATCTCATTTTTCTCCGGGTTAAATATCAAAACTATGCCGGCTGTCTGAAACTGAAATGTATTTTTTTCTGTTGCTTCAAGTGGGAAAGCCGTTTGTCCTGTAGCTTGTCCGGTTAGTGTATTACCCTGAACCGTTATTGTAATTTTCAGGGGGATTTGAGTAGATGAATATACACCGGCAAACTGATTAAGCTCTACCGGGGTTACATTGTAAGCTTTAAATGTAGGGATATTATAAGGTTTGTCGAAATAGATACTGAGTGCACCAATCATAATGTCATTCGTAGGGTAGACAACACCATTGTTGCAATAGGCAATTGCTACACTGTCTTCAGGGAAATAACCCAGACTAGATGAGAAACCATCAATACCTCCTGTATGCCCGTAGCCTTTCTTTGTTCCGAAAGGCACCTGAAACATTCCCATTCCGTATTTGTCTTTTATAGTTTTCATTTGCTCCAGACTGGCTGGTTTGATTAACTTATTCATAAACAGGTTGCTGATGAACAGGTCCAGCTCTACAGGAGTAGAAAGAATTGCTCCTGCACCACCAGGTATACTCATGTCGGTCTCCGGCTCTTGTGTCCAGTTACTATCGAGTGAATAAGAAAAGGCTTCTCTATTGCTAAGGTTTGTTTTTCCTCCATAATAGGTGTTTGTAAGTCCTATTTTTGAAGTGATGCGTTGCTCCAGTGCTTCTTCGTAGGTTTTTCCTGTTATTTTTTCAACTATAAATCCCAGTAATACGAAGTTAGAATTGCTGTACGTTGCCTGGCTATCCGGAGTAAAGTCAGATCCGCCCTTGGTGATGATCGCCACCATCTCTGATTGGGTATGGGCTTTACCGTTCCATAAAAGGTAATCTGCATCTTTGGTGAAATTATGTATGCCACTTCTGTGGTTCAGCAGATTACCAATCGTAATAAGCTTTGCATTGGGTATTTTAGGGAAGAACTTAGCCAAAGGAGTGTTTAATGTCAGCTTACCTTCTTCAATCAATTGAAAGATCATGGTTGTGGTAAACATCTTGGTAATTGATCCAATACGGTATTTTGTTGCATAGTCGGCATGCGTTTTAGTATAGGCGTTTATGTAGCTATAGCCTATTGATCTCGTATAAACTACCTTGCCGTTTTTGGTGATAGCTACACTCCCCATGCCCTTGTTGTTGCGTTCTATTGCAGTGAAAAAGCTATCCATTTTGGCTTTGTTAAATACCTGTGCTGTGGTAGAACTAATGATACCGACAGATAACAATGCTGCAATAAAACTCTTTTTGAACATGGTAATGTGATTTTATAAATTACATTACAATACTAACTGAAAAAGCGGATTTATAATAATTGTAGTAGTTGCGGAAGCTATTTAGGTTGCCAGTTCTTGATTTTTAATAAGTTGAAGAAGTCAGTTTCTTCTATCTCTCTTACGCAACCGGGCTGGAGGTCGCCAAGCAATAGGTCTTCAATAGATATTCTGATCAGTCTTATGCACCTGTGACTAACTGCACCTACCATTTTTCTTACCTGATGGAATTTACCTTCGGTTAGTGTAATAGTGAGCCAAGTATGTGGTATCTCCGGGCGCATTTTAAATGCACCTTCAAATAAGCCGTCGGGCATATCCACAATTTGTACATCGCAAGGAGGTGTGGTATAGTCTACTCCGCCTTTTATGACTATGGTTACGCCGGATCTTAGTTTTTCAAGTGTTTCCGGTGTCATTTTATGACGAACCATTACCAAATAGGTGCGTTCATGTGGTGTTTTACTCTCAAATAGTAATTTGGTAACACGTTTATTTGTAGTGAGTATCAGCAGCCCTTCTGAATGATTGTCAAGCCTGCCAATGGCATGTATGCCTTCCGGGAACTCAAAATCAAGATCTCCCAGCAGCCCTACCTCATCGGGACTGATAAACTGAGATACCATGTTAAATGGTTTGTTGATAATGTAATATTTGTAAGGGGATTCAGACATTTACTGCTGCTGGAATAGTGGTATAAGTAAAGAGGTGCGGTAGTATGACCGCACCTCTTGAAATAAGTATTATTGGTTGATGAATTTCGGATGTATCAGATTCTCGATACAATAAATTTCATCCCATTTCTCTTGAGTAATCAGTTTTCGTTCCACAACTGCAATGTCGTGTATCGATTTTCCGGTTGCCAATGCTTCTTTTGCTATATTAGCTGAAATCTCATAACCTAATATAGGGTTGAGGGCGGTAACAATACCAATGCTGTTCAGTACCATATTACGACAGACTTCAACATTAGCAGTAATGCCTTTAACACATTTCTCTGTCAGTGTGTTTATGGCATTAGCCATATATTTCAGCGAAGTAAATAAGCTGAATGCAATAACAGGTTCCATTACATTTAGCTGCAACTGACCTGCTTCTGCAGCCATTGTAATAGTAAGGTCTGTACCTATTACATAGTAGGCAGTTTGGTTAACCACCTCGGGAATAACCGGGTTAACCTTCCCCGGCATAATAGATGAACCTGCCTGCATTTTCGGGAGGTTTATCTCGTTCAGACCTGTACGTGGCCCTGAAGAAAGCAGGCGTAAGTCATTACAAATCTTAGAAATTTTTACTACACTGCGTTTGAGTGTGCCAGATACTTGTACATAAGCACCGGTATCAGATGTAGCTTCAATCAGATCTTCGGCAAGTGTTATCGGTAAACCTGATATTTCTGCCAGATATTGTGTGCATAATTCAGGGTAACCTTCGGGTGCATTGATGCGAGTGCCAATAGCTGTTGCGCCCATATTACACTCTGTAATCAACTTTTGAGCTTCCTGTAAGCGCTTTACATCCTCGCCTATTGTTGTGGCAAAGCCGTGAAACTCCTGTCCCAATGTCATTGGTACTGCATCTTGTAACTGAGTGCGCCCCATCTTAAGTACATCGGCAAACTCTTCACCTTTAGCTGCAAAAGCCTGTTGCAAAGATTCTATAGAAGAAACATATTCATCGATCTTTTTATAAAGTGCTATTCTGAATGCAGTAGGGTAGGCATCGTTTGTAGATTGTGAACAATTTACGTGGTTGTTAGGGTGCAGGTACTGATATTCTCCCTTTTTGTGGCCCATGTGCTCAAGGCCAATGTTGGCGATGACTTCATTGGCGTTCATGTTTATAGACGTGCCAGCTCCGCCTTGTATCAGGTCTGTGACAAACTGATCTATATATTTGCCTGCAATAAGTTCATTGCAAGCAAATATGATTGCATCTGCTATTTTGCTGTCCAGTACACCACAATCCCGGTTTGCCATAGCAGCTGCTTTCTTTACATAGCCGAACGCTTGTATGAACAGTGGCTCACTTGAATTGTGTATGCCCGTGATGTTGAAGTTTTCTTGAGCTCTGAGTGTTTGTACACCATAATATGCGGTTTCCGGTATCTGTTTTTCACCAAGAAAGTCGTGTTCAACTCTGTACTGACCCATATATTCTGTTGTGATTTTATGTGCTTTTAAAATTAGTAAGTGGTCACCCGATAAAGTGAGGGGTGATAAAATTAGTAGATTTAGTCAGTTTTCCGCAATCTTTTGACTAAATGTTAATATACTTTGTTCTAATTCTCTCAACCAAGTCTCATGCTGTATTCGTAAATGGTATTATTAAGTAGTTTTTACTATACACCTTTCCTTTGCAATCAACTCATTGTAGCTTTCAATTTTCATTGGTAGCTTTATGCTGTTAAGCGTGTTTTTATTTTGTTTCGATAATTCTTTACGTTTCATGGTTTCCACAAATCTGCGTACTTCATCCTTGGTCTCCAGAATAAGCCCTGGCACGAGTGCCGGTTTGTGGTCGTCTCCCATCGCTACCATTGTGAAATAGCTGGTATTGGTATGTTTTACAACCTGTGTCTTTACGTTTTCAGAACTTACCCTTATGCCTACAATCAACGACGCTGTTCCCACATAGTTTACCGATGCT
>CANGMZ010000003.1 GCA_947454715.1 Chitinophagaceae bacterium | reverse complement strand
TTGGGTAAATACCTCGCTACCCTGCCAATTTCTCTTGCCTGACAACAAATGCTCTATTTATGAAATACGACCTGCTGATTGTGCCGAATTTCCACATTTTGACAAAACACCCTTCAACAACTACAGCGAAACATTCAAAAAAAACATAGTGCATTGCCCCGCTACAAATGCTTTTGTAAAAAACTTAGACAAGCTAATTGCAGGATAGTGATTTTCACCACATATTTATTCTTAATATGCACTTAGATACATACGAATTTTATATCAACTATATACCTATTTACGTTCTGTTCTACACCACTGAAAATTCATAAATCCAACATTTTTTGTATCTTTCCACTCGGTATGAGCAATCATGCCTTTTTTATTGCCTGTTGTGGGCGCAATAAACTATTTTTGTAATAAGTATGTATGCATTTTTAGAGGGTGAACTGGTATATAAGTCACCATCATTACTATATCTGTCGGCCGGAGGGGTTGGTTACGAAGTCAATATTACCTTACAAACCTATAGCCAGATCGTAAATCTGGACAAATGTCGCCTATTTACCCACCTACAGGTGCGGGAAGATGCATGGGTACTCTATGGGTTCGCAGATGAAGAAGAAAGAGCCACTTTCCGTCAGTTATTAAATATAAATGGAGTGGGTGCAGCTACTGCACGCATCATATTGTCGTCATTAACTACCGATGAATTGGAGCGTGCCATCTTCCACGAAGACTCCAAAACACTTGAAAAAGTAAAAGGTATAGGTAATAAAACTGCCCAACGTATTATTTTAGAGCTGAAAGGCAAAACATTACGCCAGAAAAATTCAGGCTCGTTATCGCTTCCAAAACACAATACAATACCTGAAGATGCGTTAATAGCATTAGTCAATTTAGGTATCAGTAAGGCTATCGCTGAAAATGCGATCAAAAAGATAGCAGACGCATCTTCTTTGACAGTGGAGGAACTTATAAAACAGGCGCTTCGCGCTTTGTAAAAAATACAAAAGGAAACAACTTGAAGGCGAAGCGTTTTTTTGGATATAAACTATTATGTTTCATAGGGTTAGCTGCATTTATCATTAATGCAGCTGCCAATCCGCGCCGCCCATTCCTGCCCTTTTTTGTTCCTGCCGGCGATACTACTAAAACTGATACTACTGTAACAGAAGACACCGCACACAAACTGAAGTTCCCTATTCATGACAAAACCGGTGACCCACGCACTGATCTTGACCGACCAAAATCAATAGATTTGGCCGACCCAAAGACGGAAAAAAAGACCTTTGAATACGACGCAGACTCTAACAGATATTACTATAGCGACAAAATGGGCTCCATGTATAACAGGAACCCAACATACATGAGCCTGAGTGATTATCTAAAATACAGAGGCAAAATTGATGATGACGCATACTGGCAACGCAGGCTCGATGCCATGATGATGTTTAACAAAAAGCCTTCTTTGCCACAAATGTATAAAGAAGGTTTGTTTGACCGTATTTTCGGCAGTAACACCATATCCGTAAAACCTCAGGGTAATGTAGATGTCACTTTTGGTGGCAACTGGCAAAATATAAAAAACCCCACCCTTGTGCAGCGAGCACAGAAATACGGAATCTTTGACTTTGATATGCAGATGAACCTGAACTTGCTGGCAACAGTAGGTGACAAGTTGAAACTGAATATCAGTAACAATACAAAAGCAACTTTTGATTATCAGAACATGCAAAAGCTGGACTACAGCGGCAAGGAAGATGAGATGATCAAAAAAATAGAAGCCGGTAATGTGAGTTTCCCACTGAAAAGTAACCTTATAAGCGGTGTGCAGTCTTTATTTGGTCTGAAAACACAGTTACAGTTTGGTCGTTTATGGGTAACAGGCGTTATCTCTCAGCAGAAATCACAGCGAAAAAGCCTTACAATACAAGGCGGATCTCAGGCACAACAGTTCAGTATCAAGGCCGATGCTTATGAAGAAAATAAAGACTTCCTTTTATCACAATATTTCCACGATCGTTATGATGTTGCGTTACAGAATTTCCCGGTAATCAACTCACAGGTACAAATCAACAAAATACAGGTTTGGGTTACCAACCGCACAGGTGCGGTTAATGGAGTACGTGATGTATTGTGTTTGCAAGATCTTGGTGAAGCTAACCCATACATGCCATCAATGAATAATGGAGCTCCCGGCATTCGTGATGGTGTGCCTGACAACAACAGCAACAGACTGTATACTGAGCTGTTACAAACACCTAATGGTCGCCAGCAACGTTATGCATCGAACGCAGCAACTCAACTGGGCCTGGAGCTAGGCAAAGATTTTGAACGTACTACAGCTCGTCAGCTTGCAGCAACAGAGTATAACTACAATGCTCAGCTAGGTTACATTATGCTGCATACGCAGATGAACCCCGATGATGTATTGGGTGTAGCATATCGTTATACCTACAAAGGAAAGGTTTATCAAGTAGGTGAATTTGCAGAAGATTTACCGCCAGATACTACTAACCCTAAAGTTCTTTACCTGAAATTAATGAAAGGAACGTCTAACAGACCTGCCTTACCGGTATGGAAACTGATGATGAAGAACGTTTATGCTTTAGGTGGCTTCGGTTTAACGAAAGACAATTTCACCCTCAATGTAATGTATCAGGACCCGGGTGGCGGGGACAAGCGTTATTTCCCTGAAGGGCCTAAAAAAGGCATTCCATTTATATCTTTACTTAACTTAGATAGACTCAACTCACAGAATGAGGCTTCTCCCGATGGGGTCTTTGACTTTGTTGATGGTATTACCATTAACATGCAACAAGGAAAAATCATATTCCCGGTCTTGGAACCATTCGGTAGCGATCTTTCTAAAGCTATTGATGCACCGGCTACACCTATCTTGCAGAGAAGGTATATTTTTCAGGCATTGTATGACTCTACAAAAACCATTGCACAGCAGTTTCAGGCACTGAACAGGTACATTATGAAGGGTACTTACAAATCGTCCTCTTCGTCAGAAATATTCTTAGGTGGGTTCAATATACCTGCCGGTTCTGTAACGGTAACTGCGGGTGGTACAAAACTTGTAGAAAATCAGGACTACCAGATTGAGTATGGTTTAGGAAGACTAAAAATTCTCAACACAGGTATCCTCAGCTCAGGTGTTCCTATCAATGTGCAATACGAAGACAACTCTACTTTCGGCTTCCAACAGCAAAACTTCATGGGTGCTCGTTTTGACTACTACATGAACAAGAAACTGACTTTAGGAGGTACGATGATGCGACTGAACGAAAGACCATTCACTCAGAAAGTATCATTTGGTGAAGACCCGATTAAGAACACAGTTTTAGGTTTAGACGCTAACTATCAGACAGAAGCACCATTCATTACCCGTACACTCGACAAACTGCCCATTTACTCAACAACATCACCATCGTTCGTGAATATGAGCGGTGAAGTAGCTGCAATATTACCGGGCCACCCAAAACAAATCAACTCACTTGACCCGGAAGGAGCAGTATATATCGATGACTTTGAAGGAACTACCAGCAGCTACGATATGAGATTCCCTGCTCAAGCATGGTCTTTGGCATCTACGCCATTTGGAGCAACTAATAAAGCAGGTAAACTGTTATTCCCCGAAGCAGCACTTAGCGACCAATTGAAGTATGGTGAAAACAGAGCTAAGCTAGCCTGGTACAGCATAGAACCTACTCTGGTAGATCCGGGTCAGGGTGTACCGGATTATGTAAAAAATGATAGTGCGCAGCACTTTATCAGATTGGTACAGGTAAAAGATGTATTCCCTAACAGACCAACACAATCACTGCAAACCTCTCTAAGTACATTTGACCTTAGCTTCTTCCCCAAAGACAGAGGTCCTTACAACTACGACGCAGTACATATTGATGATAGCGGTAAGCTTACCAACCCTAAAGACAGATGGGGCGGTATCATGCGCCCGGTAGACAATACAGACTTTGAAGCATCAAACGTGCAATATGTGCAGTTCTGGATGATGGATCCATTTGCCAATGGCTCACCTACTGGTGGTTCATTGTTTATCAATCTGGGGTCTGTATCAGAAGATGTATTAAAAGACTCAAGAATGTCATTTGAAAATGGGGTACCCTATCCTTTCGATCAGCAGAAGGTAGATACCACAATATGGGGATATGTACCTCGTTTCCAACAGCAGATTACCAGGGCTTTTGATAATGACCCTGCGGCACGTGCGGCACAAGATGTGGGCTATGACGAAATGAATGACACGAAAGAAGCCGTGCAATTCAACTCTTTCCTTACAGCTCTTCGTAACAGACTTGGCGCAACAAACCCAGCATATCAGAAAGCATTATTAGACCCTTCTAATGATGACTATAAATATTACAGAGGCACAGACTACGATGCCAATAAAACCGGCATTCTAGGTCGATACAAAGGGTACAATAACCCAGAAGGCAACTCTCCGGTAACAGACCCGAATTCGGCTTATGCAACCTCTGCAACTACCATTCCTGAGTCTGAAGATATCAATAGAGATAATACGCTGAATGAAGCTGAGAATTACTACCAGTATCGTCTGGATCTTGACCCATTGAATATGGCTGTAGGTAGTAACTATATCATAAGTCAACAAGTCAGCAGTGTAAAGCTTCCTAATGGTCAAACAGCCAATGAAAAATGGTATCAGTTCAAAATACCTATTCGCAATTATGACCATGTAGTAGGTGGTATTTCTGATTTCCGTTCTATCCGCTTCATTCGTATGTTCCTTAGCGGATGGCAGGACAGCACAGTTATGCGCTTCGCATCTCTGGAGCTGGGTCGTAGCCAATGGCGTACATACAACTACTCTTTGACTACTCCGGGAGAAAATCAGCCACAACAGAATGCAAGCACAACAGATTTCTCTGTATCATCAGTAAGCATTGAAGAGAATGCTTCTCGTACACCTATTCCTTACGTAATTCCTCCGGGAGTGCAGCGTCAACTGACAACAGGACAGACAGGTACAGCAATTCAGCTTAATGAGCAATCACTGGCACTTAAAGCTTGTGCGTTACAAGATGGCGATGCACGCGGTGTATTCAAGGAAGTGAATGTAGATATGCGCCAATTCGACTACTTGCGTATGTTTATACATGCGGAATCACAGGATGGTCAGGCTCCGCTGAAAGATGCCGATTTAGATGCGTTCATCCGAATCGGTAGTGACTTCACCGGCAACTACTACGAATACCGTATGCCATTGGCAGTAACACCTGCTATTGGCGCAAAACCTGATTATGTAGTCTGGCCAGCAGCCAATGAAATGAACCTGACGCTACAGGATTTGGTGGAAGCAAAAAAAGCACGTGACGCAAAGAACCTGCCATCTTATATTCCTTACTACACCACAGATAGCAAGGGTAACACTATCGTTGTATTGGGCAACCCTAATATAGGGGGAGCTAAAGACATCATGTTGGGTGTGTTCAACCCTAAGAAAAGCAATACTACACCCGGCGACGACGGTTTAGCAAAATGTGTGGAAGTTTGGTTTGATGAAATGCGTATGGCAGGCACAAAAGATCAACCGGGTTATGCAGCAGCTGGTAAAGTATCAGTGCAATTAGCAGACCTTGGCAATGTGAACCTATCGGGAAGTATGCATTCGCAAGGTTACGGTAGCATAGATCAAAAAATAGGTCAACGCTCTCAAGACGACTATTATCAATACAACGTTTCTACTAACCTGAATATGGGTAAACTGATGCCACGCACATGGGGCGTTCAGCTTCCTGTTTATGCAGGCTATACCCAAAACGTAAGTACTCCGAAATACAATCCTTATAATCAGGATGTGTTGTTGTCTGATGCCATGAACTCAGCAGGAAATGCGGCTAAAGCGGACTCTATTAAGAAAGCATCACAAGATTTTACTTCTATCACCAGTCTTAACCTTACCAATGTACGTATCAATGGTAACCCTGCCAGCAAAAAAGCAAGAATGCCATGGAGTGTAAAAAACTTTGACTTCACGTACTCCTACAATAATCAATTTAAACACAACTCACTCATTGCACTCGATAATATTAATACGCAGCGCATGGCGGTGAACTATAGCTACAATATAAAAGCTAAGCCTATTGAGCCGTTTAAGAAGCTAATTAAATCAAAGTCAAAATGGTTTGCATTAGCTAAAGACTTTAATTTTAATCCGCTGCCATCAAGCTTCTCACTGCGCAATGACCTTAACCGACTTGTAGAAGAAACCAGAGTTCGTGATTTGAATGACGGAACAAACTACCATAGTCCTTCTACTTTCTATAAGAACTTTAACTGGACACGCACCTACAACACCAGATGGGAAATAACTAAGGCATTATCAATTGATTACACTGCAACCAATGTGGCGCGCATAGATGAGCCTTATGGTCGCATAGATAGTAAGGCAAAGAAAGATTCTATACTTAAGCTTATCTCTAAATTCGGGCATACTACTGCTTACAACCAAACATTCAACAGCTCTTATACAGTGCCACTTGCTAAGTTGCCTGCTACCGACTGGATGAATGTGAGAATGAGCTATTCTGCAACTTATAACTGGACCGGAGCTGCCCCTGTTGCCTACGAATTAGGTAATACTATTGGCAACACCAATACTAAACAAATTTCAGGCGACCTGGACTTCAACAAACTCTACAGCAAATGGAGATGGTTAAGAGCAGTGAATGTTAAACCTGCAGCAAATAAAACAAAGGGCGGAGCACCTGACCTTCCTAAGTCCGACATGCCTGGCAAACCTGATAGTAATCCACCAAAGGCACAAGACCTCAAGAGCAAATTATTACCCGGCTCAAAAATACAGGGAGATGTAGACGACGTTGGCAATGGCATGGCTGGAGGCCCGGGCGGCAATGCTCCGGGTGGCGCACCTGCAAGTACACCTACAAGCGGAGCCGGTAATGGCACAGCCGGGGGCAACAATGGGGGCAATACCGGGGGACAGCAGGGCGGCGGCAGCAATTCTACGGCTATCAACAACTCACCAACTTCAAACAACCCTACTAGCAGTAATCCTACAAATAGCAACCCTACCAACAGCATGCCAACAAACAGTATGCCCGGTGGTAGCGGCAACACAATAAAAGGAGCTGGCAACCCTAAAACCGGTGGTGCCAACCCGACTACAAGTACTAACACCAACAATGCCGGAAATAACACAACCGGTAGCACTGCAGGCGTTACATCTACAGGTAACACAAACCTACCTGTTACCAATGCAGGACCGGGCACAAGCAATATCTTCCAGAATATAAACACTGCAGGTATGACAGATGAGCAGCTAGACTCACTGGTACAAGTGCAGGAGGATTTAGACAGAGCTAAAGCAAGAGCTGAAAAACTGAAAAAGAAAAAAGCGCGCAAAGCAGCACGTAAGGCCAGAAGAGCAAAGCTACCTGAGTTGAATACAGTGGAGCGGGTAGCGGGTCATCTGGTAACTATGCTTACTCGTGTGTCAATTAATTATACACAAACAGCAGGAACTATTCTACCCGGCTATCTGGACAGTACGCGTTTTATGGGTGTGAATAATTACTCTAATGCACCGGGCTTTAACTATGTATATGGCTACCAACCAACAAGCGTATGGTTAGAGCAACAAGCAGCAGCAGGTAAGCTTAGTCGTGACTCTTTATTCAATGCACAGTTCCAGCAAACCTACTCTCAAAATCTTAGTGCCAGTGCCACATTGGTACCATTTAAAGATTTCAGAATAGACCTGTCTTTGACAAAAACATTCAGCAAATCGCACAGCGAATTATTTAAAGACACCGGTACAGGTACATTCAATCACTTTAACCCTTACGAAAACGGGTCGTTCAATGTGAGTTATATTGCCGTGAAAACAATCTTCAAGAACACGGGTGTGTACTCAGATGTTTACAATCAATTCCTTGCAAACAGAGAAATAATTTCATGGCGATTAGGTAAGAGCAACCCATATACAGGTGGTATACCGGACCCTGCAAACCCTAAGTATGCTAAGGGCTATACCCAATTTTCACAAGATGTTTTAGTACCATCGTTTATAGCCGCATACACAGGTAATGCACCGGAATCACAAGCACTCATAGATTATACACATACCAGCATTCAAGACAATCCGTTCAAATATTTCGTGCCGATGCCTAACTGGAAGGTAGCGTATAATGGCCTGAGCAAATATCCGTTCTTTGCAAAATACCTCAATAATCTTAACCTTACCCATGCATATACAGGCAGCATGTCTATGAATGGTTTTAACTCGTCATTACTTTATAATGACCTGTTTGGTCTGGGCTTCCCATCATTCATAGATTCTAACTCGCATAACTACGTGCCTTTCTTCCAGGTACCAAACGTTACCATTTCTCAGGCATTTAATCCACTGATAGGTGTTGATGTTGCGCTGAAGAATAACATGACAGCGAAATTCGAATTGAGAAAATCTAAGACAATGAGTTTGAGCCTTATCGACTATCAGGTAAGTGAGAACTCAAGTACTGAGTATGTTATTGGTTTCGGATTCAGAAAGAAAGGAGTAAAACTGCCTTTCAAAATAATGGGTATTCAAAAACTGAAAAATGAACTGATCTTCAAAATGGATATCGGTTTGCGTGACGACAAAAACAGCAATACATTCCTTGCAAACAATATTAGTGTGACATCGCGCGGTCAAAAGGTCCTGAGAGTGTCTCCGTCAGTAGATTATGCAGTCAATTCTAAATTAACCCTGCACTTCTTCTTTGACCGTCAGCAGACCATACCTTACGTGTCTACGTCATACCCTACTACCAATACCAAGGCCGGCTTGACATTGAGATTTATATTCGGACAATAAGAATACCGTACCGATGCCTAGAATAAAACTATTGTATGTATTGTTAATAATGGGGGGCGCCCTATGCTTGTCTCAGATATGGTGGCCTCATTATTACCTTACAGGCGATGGTCCTTGCCACTTGTATAATGCAAATGTGCTGCACAACATCTGGAACAATAATGATGTTGCATTTTATTCTAAATTCTATCAGGTTATTTACGACCCTAACCCTAATTGGTTGTCGCATATATTACTGGGGTTGCCGCTCTATTTTACTAACGGTGTGATTGCAGAAAAGCTTTTCCTCTCAGTATATGCCGGTCTGCTCATTGGAGGATTCTTTCTTTTAATGAAAAAAGTAAGCGGATCCAGCTCCTATTGGATTACCCTAATTTTCTTATTCGTCTTTCACCACACATTGGCTAAAGGTTTTTATAATTTCTCCCTGAGTACCGCATTTTATTTCTGGATGTTATGGAGTTGGCTCCGCTTTATAGACAAAAGAAATACCATTAATACATTAGTATTCTTCCTCTTCACCGGGCTTATCTTTTTTACTCAATTACTCCCATTTGTTTTCGGCGTAATCACCTGCCTTTCTTTAGCAGTATCTTATGCCCTTGCAAAAGAACGAGGCGACTCCGTTCTTCCTGTCAACAACTTCCTTAAAAGCACAATAACGTTGGGGATACTCGTAGCGCCATTTGCTGTGCTTATGTTCCGGTTTACCAATAAGGAGGGGGGCATGAACATTGAATTGCATCACCATTTCTACAGGCTTATAGAACTTGTACAATTTAAGTATGCAATCAATGCAACAAACAAAGAAGCCTTTTTTTGTGCTATAGCCGGCATTACTATCATCAGCTTACTAATAGTATCAATTGCCGTTCGCCTGAAAGGCAAGTTTTCTTTTCATAAATACGATGGATTTTTGATTAGTTTATTCATCATTATGGGAGTCTATTTATTTTTCCCGGAAGATTTCATGAAGAGGGTCATACTCATGAGCATGAGGGCGCAGTTATATGTGCTGGCATTGGCAGTGCTTTATATTAGTTGCACACTTTCGCAACAAATAAAAAATGCCGGAGGGGTAATTTTATTTGTGTGTTTCGCCGGTTTAACCATCATCAGAATTAAAAATATGGCAGTAGCGTCAGAGGCTGCAGAAGATTATAATTCGGTTGCCCATTTTATACCTGCTCATGCTGTAGTACTCCCACTTGACTTTGCACCCGGAGGTAAGGATAAGAATGGGAAAGTAATCTCTGATTTTAATTACTTATTTGTTCATGCGCTGCACTATTCTGCAGTAGAAAAGTCGTGGATAATGCTAGATAATTACGAAGCTAATGCAGGTTATTTCCCATTGCTTTGGACTTACAAAACAAACCCATACACGCACCTGAGCCGTAATGAGGGAATAGAAGCGCATCCGCCATCAGCTGATATTACTGCATATACCAACTACTCAGGTGTATCAGTAGATTATGTGGTTTTATGGGGCTACGACAGTTCTTACTTAAATAAAGGACAGTATAAAGAGTTAGATAACCAAATAAAAACTGCCTACCATCTTGTATACACATCTCCAACTAACCATACACTACTTTACGAAAAGAATAAGCCACTTTAGTTGATTGCATAACTTTGCGGCAAAGCATATCCCAATTCATTCATAATCTCTTCTAACACCGGCTCCTCTTCCGGACGATACTTTTTATCCAGGTTCATTCCGTTGAGCCTTGCCCATACCTGCCACTTCATAGCTACCACCGGGTTTTTAACTTCAGCTACCATCTTGTATATATTCAAATTGGTCTGTCTGGCTATTAGTTTTACCAACAATGCGCCTTGAGTCACATTGAGCCCCTTTATCTTATCCTCAAACTGCGCCTTCATCTGATCTTGCTTCTGCGCAATGAATCTCTTTCGGTCACCCCTTGATATATCTTGACTATTAATCTTGTTATTGATCTCATTAAACATAGCTGTTGAGGCTTCCATATATGGCAATACGGTGGTCACATAATACTTCATCTGGTTATACTTATACCTTTCCGTATCGTTCTTAAATCTAGCCTTGATGCTTACATCTTGCAAATGATATGCCACCAACGTATCTGTCTCAACAGATGTTTGGGCACTTACGCCACCCACAAACACCAGTAAAAAGCCGAGCAACAATGTGTAATTCTTCATGATCTTATACTCTATACAATATGCGTACCTGATTTGCATAAAAAGACATTTTTTGAAAAAAAATAAATTTTAACAACTAAAATGTTGTTATTTCCAAAAATAGTTCGACATTTATGTCGGGTATATTTTTCATAAGGTGTAAATAAGGCTTCAGTTCTCTGAGGTCTTATTTTTTTATATATACCTCAAGCACTTACAATTAAAAAAAATAAAAAATATTTCTAGATAAATTAAATAATATCCTTTACATTTATAACGGGTATATTTTTTCATAAGGTGTAAATAAGACTTCAGTTCTCTGAGGTCTTATTTTTTTTGCACTAACACTAGTCTGTTTACTTCCATATTTTATATTTATCATTCTCAAAACCGCAAAGAAACCCACTCAGGTTTCTATATCTGCCATTGGTATCATAGCTTTGCCGCTGTATGGAAATTGATTGCACGCCCGAAGAACTGCTGATTTTTGAAACCGTAGGTAAGGCCGCAACTGAAATGAATATCAGCTGCTACCTTATTGGTGGCTTTGTGCGAGATAAACTGTTAGGCCGCCCAACTAAGGATGCAGATATCGTCTGCACTGGTGATGGTATAGCATTGGCTCATGCAGTAGCCGCTATATTAAACCCCAAAATGCATGTAAGCTTTTTCAAAAATTATGGCACCGCTCATTTCAGATACCACGACTTTGACGTGGAATTTGTGGGCGCAAGAAAAGAATCATATACTGCTGATTCCAGAAATCCAGAAGTAGAACCCGGAACAATAGAAGACGATCAGTTAAGACGGGATTTTACCATAAATGCAATGGCAATAAGCCTCAACAAAGCAGATTATGGCAAATTAACAGACCCATTCAACGGACAGGAAGACCTGAAGAACAAAATAATCAGAACACCTCTGGGACCTGATGTTACCTTCTCTGATGACCCGTTACGTATGATGCGGGCTATACGCTTTGCAACACAACTGGGCTTTCAGATACTCCCTGAAACTTTTGAAGCTATCTGCCGAAACAGCGATAGAATTAAAATTATTTCTCAGGAACGCATTACCGATGAATTGAATAAAATTATGTCGGTAGCAAAACCATCCATTGGTCTTGACCTACTCTACAAAAGCGGATTGCTCAAACATTTCTTTCCGCAGATGGTCGCACTATCCGGTGTGGAAATAATAGAAGGCAAGGGGCATAAAGATAATTTCTACCACACACTGCAGGTAATTGATAATACTGCATCCAAGAGCAATGACTTATGGTTGCGCTGGGCTGCTTTACTGCACGACATAGGTAAACCTGCCACTAAGAAATTTGAAGATGGGCACGGGTGGACCTTTCATGGTCACGAGGTCGTAGGCGAAAGAATGACGCCTAAAATCTTCAAACAACTGAAACTGCCCCTCAATGAGAAGATGAAGTATGTAGCCAAATTGGTTTCGCTACACCTTCGCCCCATTAGTCTTACTAAAGAAGATATTACCGACTCTGCCATGCGCAGACTGCTTTTCGATGCAGGTGAAGACCTGGAAGACTTGATGATACTGTGTGAAAGCGACATCACATCAAAGAATAAACTAAAGGTAAAACGCTATCTGGAAAACTTTGAGTTGGTAAAAGAAAGACTCATTGCTGTAGAAGAAAGCGACAAGGTCAGAAACTGGCAGCCACCAATATCCGGAGATGAGATTATGGCCATGTTCAATCTCTCCCCTTCTCGTGAAGTTGGTGTACTCAAAACAACAATAAGGGAAGCCATACTCGACGGTGTGATACCTAATACCTACGAGGCAGCACATACATTGCTTATAAATAAAGCAAAAGAATTAAATATTGAACCTGTAAAATGAATAATCGCCAACTCTTTCAGCAACACCTAGCACCGACATCACCTGCTCCTGTAGGTATTGAAATTACATCCGCAGCAGGCAATTACCTTTACGGTGTTGATGGCAAAGCATATCTCGATGTGATTGGCGGCATCAGTGTCTGCAATATTGGGCATTGCCACCCTGCAGTTGTAAAAGCGATACAAGAGCAGTCGCAACAATATTTGCACATTATGGTTTATGGGGAGTTGGTGCAAAGCCCACAGGTAAAGTATGCCGAAATGTTGGCAGCTTGCCTTCCTGAGCACCTTGACTGTATCTACTTCACCAATTCCGGATCAGAAGCTACTGACGGGGCTTTAAAACTCGCCAGAAGATATACCGGACGCACAGATGTAATCTGCTGCAACAATAGCTATCATGGGCACACCATGGGCGCATTGAGCGTTATGGGTGATGAATATTGGCGCAACGCATTCAGACCGCTATTACCGGGTGTTTGGCACTATGATTATAATTCAGATGAACTCATCGATGCAATAAATCAGCAAACTTCCTGCGTCATTGTTGAAACCATTCAGGCAGAAGCAGGTGTAATTGTTCCTCAAAACAACTGGTTACAAAGACTTCGTATAAAGTGTACCGAAACAGGTACGCTGCTGATATTTGATGAAATACAATGCGGTTTTGGTCGCACAGGCAAACTATGGGGCTTTGAGCACTACAATGTTACTCCGGATATAGTGTTACTGGGTAAGGCATTAGGTGGCGGAATGCCATTGGGGGCATTTATCTCCTCTCAAGCTATTATGTCCACATTTGGCTTCGACCCGGTATTGGGGCATATTTCTACTTTTGGTGGCCATCCGGTTTGCTGTGCTGCCGGCATGGCAGGTATGCAGGTGTTGCACAATGAACATATTGTAGCAGGTGTAGCTGAAAAAGAACAACTGTTCTTGACTTTACTACAACATCCATCTATCAAAGCGATCAGAAGTGCTGGTCTGTTAATGGCTATTGATCTGGAAAACCCTGAGTTGGTGCAGCAGACATTGCATAAATGTCTGGATAAAGGATTGTTTTCAGATTGGTTTCTCTTTGCACCCGGCTGCATAAGAATAGCACCACCGCTGACAATAACACACGATGAAATTCACAAAGCTTGTCAAATACTTCTGTCTTGCCTGTAAGTAATTTCTAATCTCCTAAACTATTGACCTGAAGCTGAACTGGACACACTTCCAGCAGATACATGAGTAGCTGCTGGTGCCAATTGATGACCACTTACAATAACATTAGAACCACTGTAAGTGATTACTCTTATGCGCCCATTCTGATTATCGCCTATGTATATATCTCCTGCCGCACTTATAGTTACGAATGTTGGCTTGTTGATCAATGCATTTACTGCCGGACCACCCTCACCTTCGTAACCCGCTGTGCCACTTCCGGCAATTGTAGTGATAAAACCATTGCCATCTATCATACGAATACGGTTATTACCATGGTCAGCAACATATATGTAGCCCTTCTTATCAACAGCAATGCCATAAGGATATTGCAACATTGCCATCTTTGCTTTTCCATTATCTCCATTATACCCGCCATTTCCTGTGCCGGCTATAGTTGAGATAATACCCTGTTTATCTACCTTACGTATGCAGTGATTAAAACAATCTGAGATGAGTAAGTTGCCTTCATTATCTATGCTTAACCCATCCGGCTGATTCAATTTTGCCAATATAGCCTTACCTCCGTCCCCGCTATAACCTCCGGTTCCTGTACCCGCAGCAAAACCATTTCCTGCATACATAGTGATAACGCCTGTTGTACTTACTTTTCTGATACAATTATTGTCGGCATCAGCTATATAAAGATTACCTTCTTTGTCAATAGCCAATGCTCCCGGGCTTTGTAATTGGGCCTTGGTTGCAGGGCCGCCATTACCACTAAACCCTCCCGTAGCATTACCGGCAACAGTAGTAAGTATTCCGACCTTATCTACCTTACGCACCACATTATTAACCCGCTCAGAGAAATAAACATTACCTGCTGCATCTACAACAATACCTGCCGGTTGTGTAATCCTTGCAGTAAATGCCTTTTCTCCGTCAGCTGTATAACCTGATTCTCCTGTACCTGCAATTGTAGTAACAATACCCGCAGGAGATATTTTACGCACCCTGTTCCCATTTACATCTGTAAAATAAAGCGTGCCGGATGCATCTATCACTCCGGCAGCAGGTCCATCAAGGCGAGTGTCCGTTGCTTTCAGATTCTCCCCATTGTAGCCTACATCGGCAGTGCCGGCATAAGTAATGATCATTTGCGCCGCAACCTTATTGATATTGCTTACAAATGCAACAACAAATAATATTAAAATTAAAAGTGTTTTCCGAGTTATGGCTTTGAGTTCCATGGCAAATGTAATTTTATTGTACAACTCACAATTTTTTCTTTCTAACCTCATCCCAAAAGTACATTGCCACTTACTTCCTTACCGAATATTGTTCACCAACGGTCGTAAAAGTTCACGAACGGTAGATGCGCTTAATTTTAAGCATAAAAAAAGAGGCGGAAAACTTCCCGCCTCTTAAAAAAATATCATTTAATAACGACTAGTACAATGTAAGTTGATAAACGTGCTCACCAATATTAAGCTGTGCTACGTTATCACAAGTGCCAGGAGCATTGTTATTACCCAATGCATAATTCAGCACACGGGTATCACCATTAAAACCGGTAACATTAACCACACCTGACTCAGCATAATCGCAGTTCAATGCGAATTTCAACGGAGTCTGAATATCAAAAGTAAACAAGTGACCATTAGCTCTTACCAATGTAGTACCACCTGAAATAGAATAAATATCATCGCTTCTGTCGCCTGTAGCATAACCGGCTACCCATTTGCGCACCAAAGAACCTTTCCACGTAACATATTGGTTACCTGTAACAGTCATTGTATCATTTACATTCACTTTATAGTACCAATTACCAACTACAGTAGTATCTACACGGGTAACCTTAGTGATACCTGACAATCTTACATCATTTACGTAGTAATTGTCATAAGTAATAGTATGCATACTGTTTGAATCTGTATACTGACCATAATAAGTAACTATTATATTACCTCTGCGGTTCTTTCCATCCAAACATTGGCAGTTAACATCGCCAAAACGAATTATTATTATGTGCGGATTGCTTGTAGTGGTATCCGGAGCTACAGTAGCACAAGCACCGAAGGTGTTCGTAGTACGCATGTACACACCATTGTAATAAGTACCTGCAGCATCAACAATAGAAA
This sequence comes from Chitinophagaceae bacterium, assembly GCA_947454715.1. Lineage (GTDB taxonomy): Bacteria > Bacteroidota > Bacteroidia > Chitinophagales > Chitinophagaceae > Flavipsychrobacter. The sequence goes on along the minus strand of CANGMZ010000003.1, from coordinate 47,333 downwards.
TCGCATCATTGCTGAGCCATTCTATCCTCGATGCATCAGATGCATAACCACCAGCGTCATCAACGTCAGTAAGCGGGTTTGAATCTGTTTTTTTACATCCGCCGAAGATAAACAGAGCGAAAGCAAAAAATAAAACACCTCTTTTAAGTATAGTACTGTAGTGCATAGATGAATGTTTGTTAACAGCTTATTTTATTAAGCGTAAATCTAAAAATCCCGCTAATATACTAAATATAACGGAATACAAAATAGTGCTATCATTTAATTAGAGCAAAAGCACCTGCAATATGACAAATAATTATTTACTTAATGTAACCCAGATCTTATCAGCATCCTTCTTCCTGAGGCTCAGGTAGTAGCCCGCAATCTGTATCGCCATTGGGTCACCAAGAGGGGCTATCATCTCCACCCATACCGGCTCTCCGGGTATGCAGCCCATCTCCATCAGGGTCAGCTGAAACTCACTCTCATCGTGGCTATGTATCACCGCCTTTGTACCGGCAGCCAATTGAGATAGCCTGATCGCCTTTTCTTCATCCACCATACTACAAAGTTAAGCCTATTTTCAAAACCGGACGTTAACCTAATATGCTCCTCTTCCTCCCATACTTAACAGAATGATTTTGGAGGCAACGCTCATATTTTACTATTTCCACTTGCATTTGCTTAATTTCGCGCCCTTGATGTCGCACGAGCTATATATGAAACGATGCCTGGAACTGGCACAAAAGGGAAAGGGGAATACTACCCCAAACCCTATGGTCGGTGCCGTGCTCGTTCATAACGGGCGAATCATAGGCGAAGGTTGGCATCATGTATATGGCAATGTTCACGCTGAAGTAGACTGCCTGAACAATGTTATACCTGAAGACCAACACCTTATTGCCGGCAGCACCATGTATGTAAGTCTTGAGCCTTGCGCACATACTGGCAAAACGCCTCCTTGCGCCAGCAGACTGGTGAAAGAGCAGATTGCAAAGGTTGTAATAGCTAATAAAGACCCGTTTGAACTGGTAAAAGGTAAGGGAATAGATATACTCAAAAACGCTGGTATCGATGTTGTTACCGGAGTATGCGAACAGGAAGGCTTCTGGGTCAACAGACGCTTCTTTTGTATGCATACCCAAAACAGGCCCTACATTATTCTGAAATGGGCGCAAACTACCGATGGCTTTATGGCTCCGGCAGACAAAAGTCGTTTCCAGATCACAAATGAGCACAGCAAGCAGCTACTACATAAATGGCGAACAGAGGAAGCCGCTATAATGGTGGGCAGCAATACGGCTATCAATGATAACCCGCAACTTACTGCCAGAATTTGGCAGGGCAAGCAGCCACTTCGCATAGCTTTGACTCGCTCAGGTGTTTTACCAGATATGCACCAGTTACTCGACAACGCTGCCCCTACCTGGATTGTTAATGAGCAAACCGAAAAAACTGTCAACAATGTCCGTTTCATTAAACTTAATTTTGACGAAACGCTACTCAACAATCTGATGTCGGTACTGCACCAACACAATATTACGTCACTAATAGTAGAGGGTGGCGCTCAGTTGCTCAACAGCTTCATCAACAATGACCTCTGGGACGAAGCACGAATTTTCACAGGTACAGTAAATTTAGGTAACGGCTTAGCCGCCCCTGTACTCACCAATAGCAATATCGCATTCACTACCTACTTAGACCGTGACACCCTACGGGTTGTTACTAATAGAAAAAGCCAATATCCATACGTTCATGGATTGGAACTTTAACCTACAAACACACGCTTTAGTTTTTCTTTACTTTAATTATTTAATCTTTTAGTTTTATCTATGTTTTACCTCATCATCACCATATTACTTAACGTAGTCATCTCTGCTATCTTCAAAGTACTCCCCAAGTTCAAGATAGATACGCTACAGGCCATCGTGGTCAATTACTGCGTGTGCGTGATCACCGGCAGTTTATTCTTAGGCCATGTACCATTCCACACATCTAATTTCAGCCAACCCTGGTTCCTGTGGGCAATGTTAATGGGCGCTTCATTTATTTCCATATTCAACCTCATCGCCTATTGCACCCGGGTCGACGGCATCACCACCGCTACTATATCTAATAAACTTTCTCTGGTCATTCCGGTGGTCATTGCTATTGTCTTCTTTAAAGAAGCCGCAGGCATAGCCAAAATTGCAGGCATAATACTTGCACTCCCTGCAGTATATCTCACCACTCGCGTTAAAGAGAACAATGGCAAAACGCCAAGTCTGTTATGGCCTTTGCTTTTGTTCATAGGTAGCGGGCTCCTCGATGCACTTGTCAATTTTGTTCAACGTTCATTTCTCGATACTGCCGAAGTTCAAGCTACCTATACCATCTATTGTTTTGCTGTAGCTGCATGCCTGGGTATTGCCTTGGTTACAGTGATGATTATCACAAAAAAAATAGAACTACACTGGCGCAATATCATCGCAGGCATCTGCATTGGTGTACCAAATTATTTCTCTATATACTTCCTTATCCGCTGCATCAATAGCGGCATCATGCAAAGCTCAGCTACTATCCCGGTGCTCAATATCGGCACATTAGTAGCCTCTTCACTCACAGCTATTTTGATATTCAAAGAGAAAGCAAACAGCCAACGCATTATCGGTCTGCTGCTTTCTATTGTAGCTATTCTACTCATTGCTTCAGCAGACATGAAATGGTAACAGGCGACAAATACACCACCATAGCAGCTCCGGGAACGGGGGACTTCAGAGACAGGGGCAGCAAGTTCCTTGCCTTCAGCTATCCGGTTTTTACTTTGCAGGACATAAAGGAAAGACAGCAAGCACTCAAAAAAGAACACCCTAAAGCCAACCATCACTGCTTGGCATGGCGACTGGGAACAGACGGGTTCAACTACCGTGCAGCAGATGATGGCGAACCATCGGGAAGCGCAGGTAAACCTATTCTGGGACAGATAGACAGCTTGGGGCTTACCAATATCTTAGTTGTTGTTGTACGTTATTTTGGCGGTTCTTTATTAGGTGTTCCGGGTCTTATTAATGCCTACAAAACCGCTACTGCACTAGCTTTAGAAAATATACCTCGTGTAGAAAAATGGATTGAAGGGCTATACGAAATCAGCTTCGACTACCCTTCTATGGGAGAAGTGCTTTATCTGCTCAAACAATGTGAAGCAACCATTTATTCACAAGATCTTCAACTGTTTTGCACCGTTAATACCGGTATTCCTAAACCACACATTGCCAACTATGTTCAGAAGCTGACAGAGATAAGAGGCGTTACCATAAAGCCACAATAGTCAAATCATTTTCTGAACTTTAATATCCCCAAAAGTACATAACACAAGCACAAACATGGCACCGCACAAAAACACTCTGCTGATAAAAGATGAGGCTACTCGCCTTGGCTTTAGTAGTTGCGGTGTGGCCAAAGCAGTGCAACTGGAAGATGATGCAGTAAGACTGGAACAGTGGCTCAAACAGGGTTTCAATGCCGGCATGGAATACATGGAGCGCAACTTCGATTTACGAATTGACCCACGAAAATTAGTACCAGGTGCTAAGTCGGTAATAACACTCACCTTCAATTATTTCCCTGCAGAAAAACAACAACTACAAGCACCCAAAATTGCAAAATATGCTTGGGGTACTGACTACCACTATGTAATCAGAGAAAAACTAAACCAGCTACTCGACTTCATAAATACCAATATAGGCGCAGTCGATGGCCGGGGCTTTGTTGATAGCGCCCCTGTACTGGAGCGTAGCTGGGCAGTCCGCAGTGGCCGGGGCTGGATAGGCAAAAATGGAAATGTACTTACCCGCCACTCCGGCTCATTTTTCTTCATAGCTACTCTGATAACTGATTTAGAACTTGTTGCAGATCCACCATTCTCTACAGACCATTGTGGCACCTGCACACGTTGCATAGATACCTGCCCTACAGATGCTATAGTATCACCAACCCGCATAGATGCTAATAAATGTATCTCATACCTCACTATTGAGTTGAAAGACGCGCTAATACCATCTGAGTACCAAAACAAAATGGAAGGCTGGATGTTTGGCTGCGATATTTGTCAGGATGTTTGCCCATGGAACCGCTTTTCAAAACCCCACGCAGAACAACACTTCACACCCATCGCAGAGATCCTCAATTTATCCCTCCGCGATTGGGAAGAAATATCTGAAGATGCCTTTAATAAAATATTCAAAAACTCCCCCCTCAAAAGATCTAAGTGGAAAGGCATTCAAAGGAATATTAGTTTATTAAGAATTGATTAGATAGCAGTTTTAAATAGATAAACGCTAAATTGGACTCCTGCTTTTCATTGAATAAACCTCTGCAATACTACCAATAGTAGCCACAGATTGTTACATACCAAAGTATTTACATTTGCATTTCACATTTTATAATTATTTGTATTTTAATAGAATACAAATAACACAAAACGAATACTAAAACTATTGTCAACATCATAACGCTATTAGAAAATGCTTTCTCCTCTTTTCAACTTCATATCTAACATAAAGCCCATCAGCAATGAACTAAAAGAATTGCTTGCGCAAAAATTAGAGATAATTGAAGTTCCAAAAAAAACTTTATTGCTGCGTGAGGGGCAAACTTGTAATCATATTCACGTAGTTGTAAGCGGACTCTTACGTATGTATTATATGAAAGATGGAGAAGAAGTATGCTCACGCTTTATTGACGAATCGCTGATGGCAATCTCTGTGAAAAGCTTTTACAGCAGACAACCGGGAGATGAGTATATTGAAACGTTGGAGCCTTGCATATTGGCAAGAATTCATAAGGATGAACTAGAGCTCATTTATAAAGAACATGACGAGTTTAACTATATAGCCAGAGTAATAACCGAGCAATATTTTATAAGAAGTGAAGAGCGGCAATACCTCTTACGCAAACAAAGTGCAGAGGAACGCTATCTCTATTTTATGGATAATTACCCCCACCTACTGCAGCGGGTTCCGCTTACCTATATCGCTTCATATATTGGACTTACACTCGAAACATTAAGTCGCATTAGAAAAAAAATTGCAACAAAATAAAACGCCATCATACTTATTTGACATTTATCAAAGAATATCTGATTCGTAATGTACATCTTGCACAGAATAATATTGTTTACACAAAATCTATGCAAATGAAACGCTTCTACTACTGTTTGACCATATTACTTTGCATGACGAGTATCGAAACAAACGCTCAAATTGCCATCTATCAATCAAACCCTTTGGGGCTGGCAAGCAAAGAGCGAGTGAAATTAGAATACAGAATTAACAACAACAATTCCGTGTTATTTGCCGGCACAGCTTATTGGGGTTTGTGTCCGGGGGCTCAGGGGTATGCAGAATATAGAAACTATCATTTTACCACTCGTAGAACCGAAATGTTCTTCTACGGAAAAGCAGGCATTGGTAATGGTAATGAACACGGAATAGATGCGGGCTCTACAGGGCCTTTTACCTATATCTTAGCCGGGGGCGGCATGGGTTATCACTTCAATATTGGTGAGTCAAAAGTCTTTTTTATGGATCTTTCCCTAGGCCTGAAAGGGTGCCAGCGAATAATAACAGACCCTAATGGCGGCTCCATCCAACTCTTCTATATAAGCGGCCCAGGCTCCATTGTTGATATTAACTTCCACTTCGGATTCCAGATAGGAAGGAAACCTATGTATTAGTTTTTTACCTGAACTAATCACAAATAAGAACCTATTTATTCTTGCCTTCCAGCATGGGTACAAAAGAAAAATCACCGGTTTCTTCTTCTGTAATCTTACCCTGTGCATCCTTAGTAATACGTAGCATCTTCTGCTTCCCATCATCCCCTACAGGAATGACCATAATACCACCCGGTTTTAATTGTTCTATCAACTTTGGTGGAATAAAAGGAGCACCACAAGTGATGATGATTTTATCAAATGGCGCAAAAGTGGGTAACCCCTCAAAACCATCACCATAAAAACGCTTGATGTTGAAATATTTCTTCATAAAGAAGAACTTTCCTACATAATCATAAAGTTCTCTTTGTCTTTCAATTGTATATAAGGTAACACCCATTTCAGCCAACACGCATGCCTGATAAGCACTACCGGTACCTATTTCCAAAACCTTATCAAACTTCTTGATTTCAAGTAATTGCGTCTGATATGCTACTGTATATGGGTGAGAGATGGTTTGACCGGCAGTAATTGGAAATGCCCTGTTCTCATAAGCCTGACGCTCAAACGCCGGGTCAAGAAAAAAATGCCTGGGTACTGCTTCTATAGCAGCTAGCACTCTTTCGTCAGTAAGTACTTGTTGTCCGTCAACTTGTTTTTCTCGTAAAATCTGTACTAACTGCTTTCTTAATCCCTTTTGTAGATATGAATCGTCCCTTTCCTTACTATGCAACATTACCCGTAAAGATAAATAAACTATAGCTAGCTATCAATAATTTTAAACCTACCTGCTTCAATAAAATATTGTTTGATACAACACTTATATCTATGAAAAAAACCTACCTGTGAGGGTAGGTTTTGACATTAAAATATTTCCATTAACTCTTTAAGGTGTTGCACCTCATAAGTGGGTTTTCGGTCATGTGGTTTATTATGCGGATTGAAGTAGACAGAATCCCATCCGGCATCTATAGCACCCAATATATCTATGTCTACCGCATCACCTATCATAATGCTATGTTCTACATCTGCATTAGCCGCATTAAGCGCAAAATCAAATATCTCCTTATATGGCTTCATGCTATTACTCTTTTCAGATGTAATAAGATGAGTAAAATAACGGGCAATTCCTGAGTATTGCAACTTCAATCGTTGAGTAGTTTCAAAACCATTCGTAATCAGGTGCATTTCATACCTACCCTTGCAGTGCTCCAGCAGCTCCTTAGTATGTGGCAACAGCAGTGTCTGCGTTGGTAATATTTCAAGATAAGCCACCCCTAACTCATGCGCCAGTGCAGTATCTGTAACCCTGAAATCGAGCAACATCAACCACATACGTTTCCAGCGAAGTTCATCTCGTTTTATAAAACCCTTGCGATAACGATCCCAAAGCTTGTCATTATGCACATTATATGCTGCAAACATCGCATCAAAATCTTCGATACCCATGCTCTTCAAATCATATTCCTGATACAGTTGTTTCAGTGTAGCCTCAGAGTTCTTATCAAAATCCCAAAGGGTATGATCCAGATCAAAAAAAAGGTGTTTGTATTGTTTTGGCATATTGGGTATAATCTTTTACAACTAATGATATAAAACAACAATGTCCTGTAAGTATAAATATAACACAGTTACCCTACAGATATTGTAAGGGGTATGCTAAATAAAAAAGCCATTCCGGATGTCCGGAATAGCCTTCTCAGTATCGATAAACCCTTACTTTTTACGGTAATAGATCCTGTCGTCGTTAAATTCTGTAAGCGCCTGCAATGGTGCATTGGCCATACGCTCATAAATGCGAGATATCTCTATCTGCTCTTTATTTTCGTGAACTTCTTCCAAATTATCTGCATGTACAGAAAACTCATCCAACTTACGGTGAAGTTCTTCCTTCATGTTAACAGATATCTGGTTAGCACGTCTACCAATAACTGCAATTGACTCATACAGGTTACCGGTCTTTTCTTTAAGTGCGATCACATCACGCGTTTCCACTAATGGATTAACAGATGCGAGGGATTTTTTACTTGTGCTCATCGCGTATTTTTTTGACGTTATTATTTGCTTCTGTATTTAATTGCTCCGCTTCAGAAAGATATTTCGATTTCGGATAATTATCTTTTAACTCCCTGTATGCACTTATTGCATTCGCATAGCGCTCTTCCTGCTTTTCAGGTACACTTGCTTTTGCATATTTGTACATTGCCTTCATAATCATGAACTGATACAAATCGCTGTTCGCTGATTCAGGGTAATTACGTAAAACACTTTTATAAGCCACAGTTGCCGCTTTAAACTGACTGATATTGAAATACAGTTTCGCAGCATCCGCCTCCTTAGTCTCTAATTTCTTGTGACTCTCATCAATGTACTTAGTGGCTTCAGCTACTCTTGTTGAATTCGGGTATCTGTTCACATAAGATTGCAATGCTTCCAATGCCTTTATTGAATTCGTCTGGTCAAGTGTATATTTTGGTGCATATTTATACAAACACACAGCACTCATGAACTCACATTCTTCAGACAGCTTGCTTGTAGGGAAATATTCAGTAAAGTTTTTGAAATTGTAAGATGCATCAATGTATGCCTTCATGTAGTAAAACGTGTACGCATACCTATAATACAACGCTTCAAAATTACGTGTACTCTTCATGATAGGCATCAAATCCTTGTACAGCTCGTATGCATGCGTATAATCCTTCTTGTCGAAGTATTCGTTCGCCTTCGTCAGCTTATAGTTGACGTCACTGCTTTTTCTAACCTTCTCGAAGTTCCCGCATGAGCTGAACATCACAAGGCCTAAAAACAAATACAATAAATTTTTAACGCGTAACTGCATATAGGGTGACAAAGATATTCAAAAAGTTGGTTTTTCCCTTATCTGATTTGTTAAATGATGTTTTTTAAATGCAAATTTACTATATGCAAGCTAATTAACAGCTTATCCACCCTTATTCACAAGTTATCAACACGCCTTTTTCGAACTAATACACAAAAACAGCTGTAATGCATACTCAGTAAGCATTACAGCCACATATAAGAATGTGGATAATTAAGTAGTTCGTTTTTGGTGTCGATTTGTGGGAAATTGTGTTATTTTGTGTTGACAAACGACAATATTACAAACAATGACAAATTTCCTCGGTGAATATGAAGTAGCAATCGACGCCAAAGGGCGTTTCCTGCTACCATCGGGCTTCCGCAAGCAATTGCCGGAAAGCAACGGGGGTAATTTTGTCGTTAATCGTGGTTTTGAAAAATGTTTGACACTGTATACTACAGAGGTTTGGAATCCAATTGCCAATAAAATCAACAAGATGAATGACCTGGTACCAAGTGTCAGAGAGTTCAAAAGATTATTTATGAATGGAGCCACGCCTTTGGAATTAGATAGTGCTGACAGACTATTGCTACCTAAGTCGCTGCTGGAATACGCCGGAATTAAAAAAGACATGATCGTAGCAGCACAAGGAAGCAAAGTAGAGCTGTGGGATAAAGATACATATTATGAGTACCTGCGCCAACATGCAGCGAATTTTAGCGCATTGGCAGCAGACGTGGCTAAAGATTACGGTAACCCATTTGAAAACTTAGCAGATGACTGATCCGGCTTTTTACCACACAACAGTTCTTTTAAATGAAGCAGTAGATGGTTTGGCAATAAAAGAGAACGGTGTTTATGTTGATGCCACTTTCGGTGGTGGTGGACATAGCAAACTTATACTCTCAAAGCTGGGACCGGAAGGAAAATTGATAGCGTTTGACCAAGACGAAGACGCATGGAGAAACAAACCGGAAGACGACAGACTGATACCGGTTAAAGAAAACTTCAAGTACCTGCGCCGCTTTTTAAGGCTGCACGGACATAGCGAAGTAGATGGCATCCTTGCAGATCTTGGAGTTAGTTCTTTCCAGTTCGATACCGCAGAACGCGGCTTCTCACTGAGATACGATGGCCCGCTCGACATGAGAATGGATCAGCGATCAGAGTTGACTGCCGCACACATACTCCGCACATATACCGAACCGCAGCTACACAAGCTGTTCGAGCAATATGGCGAAGTAAGAAACTCTAAGCAACTGGCAAAGCACATTGCAGACAACCGCAAGGCAATGCAGGTAAGTACAATAGCATCACTGAAAGCTATGCTGGCTCCGGTGATCAGAGGAGGAAACCCTAACCGATATTTGGCTCAGGTTTTTCAGGCACTCAGAATAGAGGTTAACGACGAACTGGGCGTATTGAAAGACTTGCTGCAACAATCTGCACAGAGTTTAAAACCGGGAGGCAGATTAAGTATTATATCCTTCCATTCGTTAGAAGACAGGATAGTAAAACAATATGTAAAACGTGGGGTTTGGGATGATAATGAAGACAGTAACCCATTACTGAAGCCTATCAACAACAAACCGATAGAACCCACAGAAGAAGAAATAAAGAAAAATCCCCGCGCACGCAGTGCACGGTTGAGAATAGCAGAGCGATTATGAGTAACGAAGAGAGCAATTTACCGCAGGACCTTGCAACACCTGCACAGAGAGTGAGAAGTGACTGGAAATCACTAGTGGACAAGTTATCTTATAAAGCTATCGTCAACAACATCCCTTACTTCGGTTTCATTGCGCTTTTATGCGTTTTCTATATCAGTAACAGCCACCGCTCTATCGAGATACAGCGGGAAATGAACAAACAAAATAAAGCCCTCAAAGAGCTGCGCTGGAAGTATATGGATACCAAATCGCAGCTGATGCAGGTAAAAACAGAAACACAGGTAATAAAAAATGCCGAAGCAATTGGCTTGAAACCATCTCTGCTGCCGGCATATAAGATAAGTAAGAAGTAAAGGGAGAAGTAAGCAACAATGAGTATCAGCATTAAACAGGACATTAGGTTCAGAGTGTACATGGCGTTTACAGGCATTTGCCTGTTCGGTATCGCTATTGTCATTAAGGCCGCAATGATCCAGTTTAAAGAAGGACCTAAGCTGCGTGCACTGGCAAAAGAAATGCACACCCGCTTCGATACACTGAAAGCAGACAGAGGTAATATCTATAATGAAGACGGTGTATTGCTGAGTTCATCTATCCCGGAGTTCGAAGTACATATCGACTTCTCGGTTATTGATTCTTCTTTGTTCGCTAAAAATATTGACACCTTGTCTGTTTGTGTGGCTACTCTTTTCAGCGACAAAACAGCAGAACAGTATAAAGATGAATTCATTCACGCTTACGAAGAAGGAGATAAATACTATCTGCTGGGCCGTAAGTTGAAGTATTATCAACACGAAGCATTGCGTCAGTTCCCTATTTTCAACAAAGGAAAGGGTTTAGGCGGTTTCATCTCAGACCCTAAAGAGAAGAGAGAAACACCATATAAGAATCTGGCTTATCGCACAATTGGTATTTTCAGAGACAGTAATGTTACAGGTCTTGAAGCTACTTACAATGATACACTGACTGGTGAAAATGGTCGCCGCATAGTACAGAAAACAACAGGAGGCACATGGGTGCCTATTGACGGCTCTGAGATAGACCCTCAGAACGGAAAAGACATTGTCACTACACTGGATATGAACATTCAGGACGTAGCAGAGCATGCGCTGCTGAGCATTTTGCAGAAGTATGAGTGTCTATATGGTACTTGTATCGTAATGGAGGTTAAAACAGGTAAAATACGCACATTGGTAAACCTTGGAAGGCAGCCTGACGGCAGCTATTACGAGGACTTCAACTATGCTATGATACCTACAGAACCAGGCTCTACATTCAAATTGGTAACACTGTTATCATTACTGAATGATAAAATGATTCGTGTAGATGATATAGTTGATGCAGAAGGTGGTGCTATTCGTTTCGGAAACAGAGTAATGAACGACTCTCATCTGGGCTTGCATGCTATGCCTATCTGGAAAGCCTATGCAGAATCTAGTAATGCCGCTATGGCTAAACTGGCTAATGCTAATTACAAAGACAATCCGTCTAAGTATATAGATCATCTGCTGAAACTGCACCTCGACAAACCAACAGGCATAGATCTTCTGGGCGAGCGCAGAACAGTGATCACCAAGCCCGGAGATGCTACATGGAGTAATACTACTCTTCCTTGGATGGCAACTGGCTATGGCGTATTGATATCACCGCTGCATACTTGCATGTTATACAATGCAGTGGCTAACGATGGTAAAATGATGCGCCCTTACTTGGTAAGTTCTATAAAAGAGTACGGCAAGGAGATTAAAACTTTTGGCCCACACGAAATAGAGCAAATAGGGGATTCTAATACAATAGCACAATTACACAAATGTACTCGCGCTGTTGTTACGGAAGGAACAGGTAAAGGTATTGAGTCACCATACTACACAATGGCAGGCAAGACCGGAACCGCTCAGGTTGCAGATAAAGGCATCAGATACACTGATGGCGTATATCAGGGCTCTTTTGTAGGCTACTTGCCGGCAGAAGCACCTAAATACACTATATGTGTTGTGATTCGTACTAAGCCACATTCGGCTGCATATTACGGTGGTGCTATTGCTGCTCCGGTATTCAGAATGGTGGCTGACAAGATATTTTCTGCAAACATGGGCGCATGGGCAGGCCCGTTAGATAGTCTAGCTAAGACTAACAACGGTAGACTTACATCGAGTATGGCTACAGCAAGAAACTATAGGATTTTGCTCAATGCTATTAAGAAACCGGTACAAACTCCCGGCGACTACCTCAACGCAATGATGCAATTGTCTGTTGACTCAAGCAGAAACGTTTCTGTTCAACCGGCAAAAATATTCAGAAATGTAATGCCTGATGTAAAGGGAATGGGCCTGAAAGATGCAGTTTATATGCTTGAATCAAGCGGATTGCAAGTTCAGGTTTTAGGAAAAGGAAAAGTACAATCTCAGTCTATAGTACCGGGAGCAAGAATAAATAAAGGACAAAACATAATACTGCAATTAAGCTGATGCCAACTTTAAAAGACATATTGGTCAATCTGGAGCCGTCACAAGTGAAGGGTGCTACAGCTATTGCTGTAAGCGGCTTATGCATCGACTCTCGTAAAGTAACGGCAGGATCAGCATTTATTGCTATTCACGGAACGCTCTCTGATGGTCATACATATATTGAAAAGGCAATCAACGACGGGGCCGTTGCTATAGTTTGCGAAACATTGCCTGCTCAAATTCAGGAAGGCATTACTTATATAAAGGTAAAAGACAGTGCTGCAGCTGCAGGTTTAATGGCTGATGCATTCTATGGCTGCCCTTCAGCAGAATTAAAAATAGTAGGTATTACAGGCACAAATGGTAAAACAACCACAGCTACCCTGCTCTACCAGCTCTTTGAAAAACTAGGTTACAAATGCGGTTTATTATCAACCGTACAGAACCATATTCATAAGGAAGTAGTCGTTGCTACGCACACTACTCCCGATGCAATTTCCATTCATGCATTACTCAGGCAAATGGTCGATGCCGGCTGCACACATGCGTTTATGGAAGTTAGCTCTCATGCCGTTCACCAACAGCGTATTGCTGGTATCAGGTTTGCGGGAGGTGTATTTACAAACATCACCCACGATCACCTCGATTACCACAAAACATTTGATGAATACATCAGGGTAAAGAAAGCATTCTTTGATGGTCTTTCTGCTGAAGCTTTTGCACTCACCAATGCTGATGACAAAAGAGGTGCGGTAATGTTGCAAAACACAAAGGCAGAGAAGATGTCTTACAGCCTGCGTATGCCAGCAACCATTAAAGGTAAAGTGCTGGAAAACAGCCTGACTGGCTTGGTAATGCAGGTAGATGGTGTCGAAGCACATTTTAGTATGATAGGCATCTTCAATGCCTACAATTTGCTTGCAGTTTACGGCGCAGCAAAGCAACTGGGCGAAGACAAAATGCAGATTCTTGAAGTGCTTAGCGCATTACGTGGCGCTCAGGGTCGCTTCGAAACATATATGTCTCCAAAAGACAGGGTATTGGGCATTATTGACTATGCACACACACCTGATGCTTTACTCAATGTACTTGCAACCATCAACCAACTGCGCACTAACGGCCAACGCCTTATTACAGTAGTAGGTTGCGGTGGCGACAGAGACAAAACAAAAAGACCGATTATGGCAGAAGCCGCTTGCGAACATAGCGACAAAACCATACTCACATCAGACAACCCAAGAAGCGAGGATCCCGAACAGATACTCAATGACATGGAAAGTGGTCTGAATACAGGAATGAAAAGAAAATGCCTTCGTATCACCGACAGGCATGAAGCAATAAAAGTAGCCTGCTCTCTGGCTATGGCAGGTGATATCATCCTCATAGCAGGTAAAGGCCACGAAACTTATCAGGAAATCAAAGGCATTAAACATCATTTTGACGACCGTGAGGAATTGACAAAAACATTTGAAACACTAAATAAATAACAGGCATAGATGCTGTACTATTTATATAAATATCTGCACGACACATTACAGTTACGACTGGCGGGGCTAGGTGTGTTCAACTATATCACCTTCAGAGCAGCTATGGCTATTATCCTTTCATTGGTAATATCCATGCTCCTCGGTAAAAGATTGATAGAGTTCCTCCGCAATAAGCAGATAGGCGAAACAGTACGTGATTTGGGTCTGGAAGGTGAAAAACAAAAGAAAGGAACCCCTACAATGGGTGGTCTAATCATCATTGCAGCTATCTTGATCCCTACACTGCTGTTTGCACGTGTTATGAACGTATACATCGTTTTGATGATTGTTTCTACAATATGGCTGGGTATTATCGGATTTATCGATGATTATATCAAGGTCTTTAAAAAGAACAAAGAAGGTCTTGCAGGTAGATTTAAAGTAATAGGTCAGATAGGATTAGGTATCATAGTAGGGCTTACAATGTATTACAACGACAATGTAATCATCAGCCGCGAAGTAAAAACGGGTACAGGTGTTTACAATAGTGAAGAGAAACTGGAAAGAGGTCGTTTCACTCGTAAAGACGACAATGGTAAAGAACACAACTACGTAAATGTAAGAACAGCCACTACTACCCTGCCATTCATAAAAACACATGAATTCAGATACGAGAAAATCGCTGAAGTATTCGGTCAGAAATATATAGGCTTCACTACTCCATTCATTTATGTACTATTTGTCATATTTATCATCGTAGCAGTTTCTAACGGGGCGAATATTACTGACGGCATCGATGGACTGGCAACGGGAACATCAGCCATAATTGGGGTCTGTCTTGGTGTGTTCGCCTATGTATCTGGCAACTACATCTTCGCAGGATACCTCAACATTATGGATATTCCTAACCTGGGTGAACTGTCTATTTTTATCGGGGCATTCGTTGGAGCATGTGTTGGTTTCCTTTGGTACAACGCTTATCCGGCTCAGGTATTCATGGGCGATACAGGTAGCCTTGCTCTGGGCGGCATTATTGCATCTCTGGCTATTATAGTTCGTAAAGAGTTATTGATACCTATCATCTGCGGTATCTTCTTAGTAGAGAATATTTCGGTTATGCTGCAGGTATGGTACTTCAAGCGGACCAAGAAAAAATACGGAGAAGGTATCAGAATTTTCAAGATGGCGCCATTGCACCATCACTATCAAAAGTTAGGTTACCATGAGGCTAAGATCGTAACCCGATTCTGGATAATAGGTATCATACTGGCTATATTAAGTATCGTAACATTAAAAATGCAATAATTGTGGAAACAAACAAAAAACGCCTTGTAATACTTGGCGCTGCTGAAAGCGGCGTAGGTGCTGCATTGCTGGGAAACCAGCAGGGCTGGGACGTGTTTGTGAGCGATGGCGGCACTATCAAGCCTCAGTTCAAAGCTGCATTGCTGGATAATGGTATCACTTTCGAAGAGGGTGGCCATACAGAACAAAACATATTGAACGCAGATTGCGTAGTAAAAAGCCCCGGAATACCAGACAAAGCTGCAATTGTAAAGCACATAAGGGAGAAAGGAATTGAAGTTTGCAGTGAAATAGAATTCGGATTCCGCTACAAAGGCGATAGCAAAATAATTGCTATCACCGGGAGCAATGGAAAAAGCACAACTACAAAGCTAACTTGGCACATTCTGAAAACTGCCGGCTACGATGTAGCCATGGTTGGAAATATTGGCCGCAGCTTTGCCCTACAAATATTTGAAAAACCTTGCGAATGGTATGTTATTGAAGTAAGCAGCTTTCAGCTTGATGATATTCATCAATTCAGGCCAGATATCGCTGTACTGCTCAATATCACACCCGATCACTTGGACAGATACAATTATGTATTTGACAATTATGTTGCCTCTAAATTTAAAATCACACAAAACCAGCAGCCAGATGACTGTTTTATCGTAAACAGTGACGACCCTGCTATTACTAACTATTTGAGTACCCATTCGATTCACGCCAAAACAGTTTTTTTTACAATGGACGAAAACAAGATTCACGACGACGGAGCTTTTGTGAACAAGGATTACCTGCATATCAATTTCGAGGGAGATGAAATGAAAACATCCGTTCACGACCTCACTATCAAAGGAAAGCACAATCAATACAACTCTATGGCAGCGGGCATATCTGGACGCGCAGCGCATATCAGAAAAGAGAAGATCCGCGAAAGCTTTGAATCTTTTGAAGGTCTCGAACACAGACTCGAATATGTAGCTACAGTGCGTGGTGTGGAATTCATCAACGACAGCAAAGGAACAAATGTAAACTCTGTATGGTTTGCATTAGAAAGTATGACCAAACCTGTGATCCTGCTTCTTGGCGGACAGGACAAGGGTAATAACTATCAGGAAATCGAAGGGTTAGTAAGGGAAAAAGTAAAAGCTATCGTTTGCCTTGGCGTGCACAACGAGCCTATCCATGAATTCTTTGATAACATAGTTCCAAGCATCGTCGATACAACAAGTGCAAAAGATGCCGTTCACGCAGCTTATGCACTCGCAGATAAAGGTGATGTCGTTTTGCTGTCTCCGGCTTGCGCAAGTTTCGATTTGTTCAAAAATTACGAAGACAGAGGTCAACAGTTTAAAGATGCAGTACGCAGCTTATAATATTTAGAAAATCAAAATGAGCGGAATCAAAAAAATACTGAACAAAACAAAGGGGGACCAGGTCATTTGGGCTGTGGTGCTGATGCTTTCGCTCATCAGCCTCCTTGCTGTGTACAGTTCTACAGGTTCTTTGGCTTATCGTACAGAAAAAAACTCCAGCTACTTCCTTATTAAGCAAGTAATGGTTTTAGGACTTGGTTTATTAATCATATACTGGGTTCACAATATCAACTATACAAAGTTTGCTAAAATAGCGGTTTTCTTATATCTCATAAGCCTTCCGCTTCTGTTATATACGCTGGCATTCGGTACTAATTTGAACGAAGGTTCCCGCTGGATAATGCTTCCGGTAGTGCATCTTACCTTTCAGACTTCCGACCTTGCCAAGCTTGCTTTATTCATGTTCTTAGCTCGTGTGTTAAGCATGAAACAAGCAGTCATTAAAGATTTCAAAAAAGGGTTTCTTCCCGTACTATTACCAATGCTGCTCACTTGCGCATTCATCGCTCCGGCTAATCTGTCTACAGCACTCATGCTTGGGGCAACTTGCAGTATAGTGTTTTTCATTGGTCGTGTTCAGGTGCAGCACCTGTTGTTGTTAGTAGTTGTAGGTATTATCGGTGTTACTGTTTTATTCACTGTCTCAAAAATTACAGGCATAGGTCGTGCTAAAACTTGGGAACAGCGTATTACAGATTTTGTAGGTGGAAAGAAAAAAGATGCAAAGCAGGAAGATGTTTACCAAGTGCAGCAAGCAAAAATTGCTATTGCAAATGGCGGACTCACAGGTCGCGGTCCGGGTAATAGCCTTCAGCGCAACTTCCTGCCACATCCTTATTCAGATTTCATATTCGCAATTATCATTGAGGAATATGGCCTGTTAGGCGGCGCATTGATGGTGTTCTTTTATCTATTGTTCCTATGGCGGAGCATTCTCATCTTCAAACGTTGTCCATTTGCATTCGGAGCATTCCTTGCAGTAGGGTTGAGTATAACGCTGGTATTCCAGGCAATGTTGAATATGGCCGTTAATGTGCATCTGGTACCGGTAACAGGTCTTACATTACCTATGGTAAGTATGGGTGGTTCTTCTATCTGGTTCACCAGCATTGCTATTGGCATCATTCTTAGTGTAAGCAAGTATGTCGATGAAATGGAAGGTGGTAAGAAAAAGGCCGGTAAAAGAAAAACAGACAAACAAGATAAAGGAGTAGTTACTACAGATAGCGCAGTCGACGATGTAGTAACAGAAGAAGAGGAAGAAGAACAAGAAAGCGGATCAAAAATATTTATTCAAACAGGTAAAAAAGGACCGGCAGGAGGAATAGTTCCGGCAGGTATTTAATATGAGCAATTTGCGTATCATAATAGCAGGTGGCGGAACCGGTGGGCATATCTTCCCCGCAGTGGCAGTAGGCCATGCTTTGCAGCGTTTGCTGCCAGGCACTCAGCTATTGTTTGTAGGCGCAAAAGGAAAAATGGAAATGGAAAAAGTGCCATTGGAAGGGTTCGAAATAGTAGGACTTGACATTGCGGGCTTTGACAGAAGTAACATTCTGAAAAACTTCATGCTTCCTTACAAATTGTTGAAAAGCAGAATAGCAGCCAGGAGTATTCTTAAAAAGTTTACACCTGATGTAGTTATAGGTGTTGGTGGTTATGCAAGTTTCCCTATGCTCAGTGCAGCACAGGCTATGAACATTCCTACCCTCATTCAGGAACAAAATTCTTTTGCAGGAAAAACCAATAAAATTCTTGGTCGTAAGGCAAAAGCAGTTTGTGTAGCGTATGAACAAATGGAGCGTTTCTTTCCTAAAGACAAGCTAATTCTTACAGGTAACCCTGTAAGAAAAGAGATTACGGAAATGAACGCAGATATGGACACTGCAAAGAAAATGTTTGGTCTTAAAACAGGCGTAAAAACAATATTGGTTATTGGCGGCAGTCTGGGAGCTAAAGCAATCAACGAAAGCATAGACGCTAATCTTGATGAACTGATGAAGGAAAATGTGCAGCTGATATGGCAGACCGGCAACCCTTACTATCAGCAGGCAGGCAAGCGTGCAGAGGCTTATCCGGGTCGGGTTACGGTACTCAACTTCATCAGGGAAATGGCCTATGCTTATACCGTTGCTGATGTTGTTGTATCCAGAGCAGGAGCATTGGCGATAGCAGAATTATGTATCGCAGGAAAACCAGCAATATTCGTTCCGCTGCCTACAGCTGCAGAAGACCACCAAACAAGTAATGCAATGGCATTAGTAAAGCAGAATGCAGCAATAATGGTAAAAAATGAAGCAGCACTTGCAGAACTGATACCAACAATAAAAGAACTACTGAACGATAATGGCAAACAGGCAATAATGTCTCAAAACCTGAAATCGATGGCAATAAAAGACGCGGATGAACGTATAGCACATAAAGTAATAGCAATAGCAAACACAGCAAGATGAACGTAAAAGAGATAAAGAAAGTGTATTTCGTAGGCATAGGCGGCATAGGCATGAGCGCACTCGCACGGTTTTTCCGCGCGCAGGGAGCTATTGTCAGTGGCTACGATCGCACAGAAACTGCGCTCACTAAAAAGCTTGCTGAAGAAGGTATGAACATTCATTATACCGATGATGTAGCCCTACTCAGTAAGGATACTGAACTCGTAGTTTATACACCTGCTATTCCTAAAGACCATACCGAACTCAACTGGTATAAAAACAACAACTTCCCGGTTTACAAGCGCAGCGATGTACTGCAGTGGATCACAGAATCACTTCATGCCATCACTGTTGCCGGCACTCACGGTAAGACAACAATTTCTACAATGATTGCCTACCTGCTCCGCGAAACCGGATATGGTTGCAATGCTTTCTTAGGTGGCATTTCAGTTAATTACCAAAGTAATTACTGGAGCAGCGAAAGAGATACAGCAGTTATTGAAGCAGACGAATATGACCGTAGCTTCCTCAAGCTGTTTCCGGATGTTGCTGTCCTTACAGCCATAGATGCAGACCACCTTGATATATATGGAACAGTAGAAGAAATAGAAAAAGCATTTATTCAATATACAAAGAACATTAAACCGGGTGGCATCCTATTGGTAAAACATGGCTTGCATAGATCAGCAGAATTAACAGCCAGCAACAAGCTGACTTATAGCCTGTCAGATCATGCAGCAGATATTTATAGTGAACACCTCATGCAGCGTCAGGGGGGGTATACTTTCGATGTCTTAGGAAAAGGCTTCACAGTAAGACACCTCCACCTAAATATTGGTGGACTACACAATGTGGAAAATGCGGTAGCAGCAGTTGCTGTAACTCAGTTGTTGGGTATAGATCCGGAAAAAGTAAGAACAGCACTCGAAAACTTCAGAGGCATCAAGCGTAGGTTTGAATATATCATCAAAACAGACAAAACCGTATTTATAGATGATTACGCACACCACCCCGAAGAGTTAGCAGCACTTATCAACAGTGCTAAACACCTCTTCCCTAACCGCAAGTGTGTTGTCGCTTTTCAACCGCACCTGTTCTCTCGCACCCGCGATTTTGCAGATGGGTTTGCTAAAAGTCTGGACATGGCTGATGAGGTATTATTACTCGACATCTACCCGGCTCGCGAATTACCAATGGAAGGCGTAACATCAAAAATGATTACGGACAGAATGGTTAACCCTGTTCACTCAATAGTATCAAAAGAGGGATTAATAGAATATGTAAAAAACAACCCGCTCGATATGTTCATCACATCCGGTGCAGGTGATATTGACAAACTGGTTACCCCCATAAAAGAAATTTTGGAAGCAAAGTAAATGGCTAAAAAAAGAAAGATATCAATCAGGAAAGTACTGCAAGTGTTCACAACATTTGTGGCAGCTACCTCTTGTATCATAGCCATCATCAGCGCAGCCAAAATAGAAGGAGAGAAAACTCTGGAACGTGTAGAAGTACACATCAACAGTGGCAAAAAGTATCATTTTATTGAAGAAAAACAAATACTCAACGAAACTATCAACTACAGGAATATAGATATCATGCACACTCCGCTCAAAAAACTGGATATCCAGAGTATGGAGCGCGTACTCAAGGCAGACCCTTGGGTGGCTGATGCATCACTATATATCGATGCTAAGAGAGTATTGCACATGTCTGTAACACAGCGTATACCTGTAGTTCGTTTGTTTGAGCAAGGTGGCAGCAGCTACTACATGGACAATACAATGAGTATTATGCCTCTGGCACCTAACTTCATATACTATACTTCAGTAGTGACCAATATGCCTCCTGTTAAAGACGACAGCGCAGGTATGGCACTGAAAAAACAAGTACTGATGCTCGTGCGCAATATTCAGGCAGATACTTTCTGGAATGCACAGATTTCGCAGATTGTTGTTGACTCTGATTATTCTTTTGAATTAATTCCGGTTCTTGGACAACAGAAGATTGTATTTGGTGACACTTCAAGAATGAAAGAAAAATTCAATAATCTCTATTCATTTTATATGAATGTGCTGAACCGCATAGGCTGGGACAAATACGAAACACTTGATGTCAGGTTCAAAGGTCAGGTTATTGCGTCTCCTTCTCTTCCTTATAAGGGACCGGTAGACAAAGCCAATGCAAGCATGAACTGGATAAATAGTATCGTGCAAACAGAAGCCAGAATTGACTCAGGTAAAGCAATCGCTGCCGCTGCAAAACAAGCAAAAGCAGAACCTGATAAAAAAGAGGAAAAGAAAGAAGAAAAGAAAACAACTAAGAAAGACGACAAAAAAGACATAAAAAAAGAGGGAAAGAAAGACGATAAAAAAGATGCAAAAAAAGACCCGAAGAAAGATGTAAAAAAAGACGGGAAAAAAGAAATGCATCCGGCTAAAGAACCTCAGAAAAAAGAACCAGTAAGTAAAGACAAAAATAAAGACAAGGAAAAACATACACCAAAGTATACACTTCCTGAAAATCATTAAGTAGTTTTAAATTTAAGTGATATGAGCAAAAAACAACAACCTATCATCGTTGGCCTGGATATTGGGACCACAAAGGTAGTGGCCATAGCAGGCAGGAAAAATGAGTTCGGCAAAATCGAAATTCTCGGTTTCGGTCGCGCAGAATCTGCTGGTGTGAGCCATGGTGTTGTAATGAATATAGAGCAGTGTATCCGCTCTATAGAACAAGCCATTGAAAGATGCATCCTTTCTAATCCGCAACTGGAAATAAAGGATGTATATGTGGGCATTGCAGGCCAGCACATCAAAAGCCTACAAACACGTGGCGACAGAGTGCGCATGAATGTTGACAGCGAAATCAGCAAGGAAGACATCGAACTATTGATCAAAGATCAGTACAAGACTTATATCCCTGCCGGTGATCAGATCATCGACATCATTCCTCAGGACTTTACCGTAGACAGCACGTCTTTCGTTACTGACCCTATCGGCATGAGCGGTGTAAAAATCGGAGCTAACTTCCACCTCATTACAGGTGACAGAAACGCTATCCGTAACATCAATCGTTGTGTAGAAAAATCTAACCTCAGAACGCTTGACCTCGTTCTGCAACCATTAGCTTCTGCAGCTTCTGTTATGAACGACGAAGATCTGGAAGCTGGTGTAGCTATTGTTGATATTGGTGGTGGCACTACCGATATGGCGGTATTCTACGATGGTATTCTAAAACATACTGCTGTTATTCCTTATGCAGGTGTTAATATCACTAACGACATCCGTAACGGCTTGGGCGTGCTCAAAGCACAAGCTGAACAGATGAAGGTACAGTTCGGTATGGCATTGGCGCAGGAAGCTAACGCAAGCGAATACATCACTATCCCGGGTCTTCGTGGCTTACCTCCGAAAGAAATTTCTGTAAAGAACCTGGCTCATATCATTCAGGCACGTATGCAGGAGATTCTTGACTACGTTCTGTATCACCTCAAGCAGATAGACCTCGACAAAAGATTGTTGGGTGGTATCATCCTTACAGGTGGCGGAGCTCGCTTAAAGCACCTCACTCAAATGACCGAATTCGTTACAGGTCTTAGTGCTCGTGTAGGTCTTCCTAACGAACACCTTGCAGGTGGTCACGCAGAAGCACTCATGAACCCTATGTATTCTACTTGTATCGGTCTTATCCTTCGCGGTTATCACGACTTCGAAAATGGCCGGATGAGGTTCACAGGCGAAGGTGGCAACTACATGCATGTTTCAGGTGCAGAAGTTGAAAAGATAGATCTGGAGCCCGTTGCAGTTGAAGACCAGACAGAAATCATAACTGATGAACTGCAGGAAGAATTGCAGAAAGAAGATGTGAAAGAAAAAGTCCGCAAACGCAATGAAAAAGTCAAGGGCATGTTCGATATGCTGAAAGGAAAATTCATCAGTATGTTCGAAGATGTCGACGATCAGATAATTGAATAACTAACGATAATAACAAACACAACTAATAATAACTCACAACTAACCATCTTATTTATTAACCTGCAAATTAAAACAGTATGATACATTTCGAAATTCCAAAAAATCAATCGTCTATCATTAAAGTTATTGGCGTAGGCGGCGGCGGAAGCAATGCTGTAAACTACATGTACAGCCTCGGTATTGAAGGCGTTGACTTCGTGGTTTGTAATACAGATTCTCAGGCGCTTACTTTGAGCCCTGTAGTTAATAAAGTTCAGCTCGGACCACATCTTACTTCAGGTTTGGGTGCAGGTGCTAACCCTGAAATTGGCAAGCAAGCAAGTGAAGAAAGTCTTGAAGATATATCTAAAATATTGAAAGTAAATACCCGCATGGCTTTCATTACTGCCGGCATGGGTGGTGGTACAGGTACAGGTGGTGCTCCTGTCGTTGCAAAAATCTGCCGCGACCTGGATATCCTTACTGTTGGTATCGTAACAACTCCATTCACTTACGAAGGCCGTAAGCGCATGAAGCAGGCACAAGAAGGTATTGAGCGCATGCGTGAGCACGTTGATACAGTTTTGATTATCTCTAACGATAAGCTGCGTCAGCAGTTCGGTAACTTACCGTTCACTCAGGCGTTCGCTAAAGCCGATGATATCCTTGCTACAGCTGCAAAATGTATCACTGACGTAATCACAACTACCGGTTCTATGAACGTTGACTTTGCAGATGTTTGCACAGTTATGAAAAACGGTGGTGTAGCAATATTGGGCAGCGCATCTGTATCTGGTGAAAACCGTGCTTTACATGCAGTTGAACAAGCATTGAACTCTCCATTGTTGAACGATAGCGATATCAGCGGTGCTAAATGGTTGTTATTGAATATTACTTCAGCAGCAGGTGAGTTCGAACATACAATGGATGAAGCTGAAGCAATTCAGGCTTATGTTCAGCAACAAGCCGGCGACAATTGCGACGTTATCCTTGGTATGGGTCACGATCCTAATCTGGGTGATAAAATAGCAGTTACTGTTATCGCTACAGGCTTCAACTACAAGGAGATTAACATCGACATGCCTGCAAGAAACAGAGAGCCTGAAAAAATCAACTTCAAACTTGAAGACATCAGCACAATAGCTAACAACACAGCTATGAGCTTCGAAACTAAAGTGGAAGAAAGACAACCTATCGACATGACACCAACATTGGTGGTATCTACTCCTGAGCCTGAAATGACTTTGATCATTAAGGAAGAAGAGGAAATTACACCAATGCCTGAAATGGTTATTGTTGAAAGAGAACCTGAATACATCCCTGAACCAACGCCAGCTCCGGCTCCGGTATTCTTCTATGAGGAAAGAAAAGAAGAAATGCCAATGCAGTTGGTAATTAAGAAGGAAGAACCAGCTCAGGAAGTTGTAGTAAAAATTGGTGAGCGTATCCTTTCTGCTGATGAACTCGAAGAAAAAAGAAGATTCGAAGAACAGAAGAGAGCTCTGGAAGATCGTGCAGAGCGTCTTCGCCGCATGAGCTTTAACATCAAAGGTTCTGATAGCACAGACGAAATGGAAAGCGTTCCTGCTTATATGCGCAAAAATGTTCAGCTCGATAACAGCGGTTCATCATCAACTCACTACAGCGGTTACACTGTAGGTGGCGACAACAAAGGAAACATCAATACCATCAATACTTTCCTTGACGGTAACAAACCAGATTGATTCTGATAAATACGAATAACACACACTTAGCTCCCGCCTCAAAACGGGAGCTTTTTTTATGCCCCATGTTAACACATTACTACATTCTACCACATTCATTATCATGCTTTAACGCTTTATAAAACAAATGAGCTACAGTTACAGTTCAGTTCATTATTTTTACAGTCGCATACCCCTTACTTATGCTACAGAAGCTTGTTATTAATAATTACGCAATTATAGATCATCTGGCTATTGAGCCCGATGCTCATCTCAATACAGTTACCGGTGAAACCGGTGCCGGAAAAAGTATCATTTTAGGCGCACTATCCCTTATTCTGGGTGAGCGTGCAGATACCGCCGTGCTCATCAACAAAGCAGAAAAATCAGTAATTGAAGGCTATTTCGACGTCAGTGACAATGAGCCATTTAAAACAGCTCTTGCAGCAGCCGAGCTCGACTACGAAGAGCAATGTATTATACGCAGAGAAATAGCCGCAAATGGCAAATCAAGAGCCTTTATTAACGACACACCGGTCACATTAAGCATACTCAACAAACTCACCTCCCTGCTTGTCGATTTACACCAGCAATTCGATCATCAGGCTCTCGAAGACGACCACTTTCAAATGGAAGCACTCGATGCTATAGGAGGCACAACAGAAATCACAATTGCATATAGAGCACTTTTCAACCACCATAAAAAAATAAAGAAAGAACTGACCGCCAATCTCGACCGGCAGGCACAATGGCAAAAAGAAGCAGACTACAAACAATACCTGCTCGATGAGCTTGTACAATTATCATTCAAACCCGATGAAGTAGAACAAGCAGCACTGCAACTCAAACAAATGAGCCATGCAGAGCGCATCATACAGATATTGGGTGGCGCACGCCATCTGCTCGAAGAAGGGGAACAACCATTTCTGAATGAGCTGAAACGCATAAATCAGCAAATGCAAGGCATACTCGATGTGATCCCTTCCATAAAACCACTACAAGAGCGCATCAACTCTACCTGGCTGGAGTTAAAAGATATTGCTTCAGAACTGGGTATTGAAGAAGGAAATGTAACCCTCGACCCTGAGGCTATGAATGAGTTACAACAAAGACTCGATAATGGCTACAAGCTCATGAAAAAACATGCCGTCAATACAACCAATGAATTGATTGCTATTCAAAATAACTTTGAAGAAGAACTGAAGGCAACTTTAGATATCAACAGTGCTATAGACAGACTGGCAAAAGAAGAAGCCCAACTTCATCAACAACTTATTACAGACGGAGAAACACTAAGCAACCGAAGGAAAAAAGCCATTCCTTCATTTACACAAAAAATGAATGAGCTGCTGATATTGGTCGGCATGCCAAACGCACGTTTCGAGGTAAAACTCGACAACGCACAACCAACACCTTACGGCACAGACAATGTATTGTTTATGTTAGATGCCAACAAAAGTGGTTCTTTCCAACCAATACAAAAAGCAGCATCCGGTGGCGAAATGAGCCGTATCATGCTCTGCATAAAATCCCTTACTGCAAAAGCGCTGCACATGCCTACCCTCATCTTCGACGAAGTTGATACCGGCATTTCAGGCGAAGCAGCAAGACAAGTAGGCAACCTTCTGCGCGAACTATCGCAGTACCATCAGGTTATTTGCATTACCCACCAGCCACAAGTAGCGGCAAGGGGTTCAAGACATTTTTATGTGTATAAAGAAGCAGACAAAACCGGAAAACTGGCTACAAACATCAGAACACTGGAACAAAGCGAACGGGTATTAGCAATTGCCCGCATGATAGGTGGCGAACAACCAAGCGAAGCAGCTATCAACAACGCAAAAGAACTTGTAGGCGTATAATCCAAACATTAACACATTCCACAATATTGCCTTATCCTACATTTAATATTTAAAATGTAGCTTCGCAATATGAATTATCTGGGGCACGCATATCTATCTTTCGGAGATACAAACATCCTCACCGGCAACATGATCGGGGATCATGTAAAAGGTAAATTGGTAGCACAAGAACACTACCCACCTGAGATTTGGAAAGGTATTATGCTCCACAGAAAGATCGATGAATTTTCTGACAACCACTCTGCTACAAGAAGAGCCAAAATATTTTTTAGAGAAGATTATGGTCTGTATGCCGGTGCCATTATGGATACCTTATATGATCATTTTCTGGCTAATGACCCTAAAATGTTCCCGGGCTACCCCGAGCTGGAAATATTTTCAAAAGAAACTTATCAAAAATTATCTGTTAACTCTGCATATTTTCCGGCAGCTTTTGCTGCATATTTTCCTCACATGCAGGAACATAACTGGCTATACGGCTATCGCACCATCAAAGGCATGGAACGTTCACTGACAGGGCTTTCAAGAAGAGCAGCACACATGCCACCACCTGAAAAAGCCTACGAAATATTTGTATCACAATTTTATCAACTGAACCAATGTTACTACGAGTTAATTGATGATTTGATTTCTTTTGTCAAAAATGAAATAAAGAAGTGATTATTCTTCAGTTAGAAAATTTATTTTTGCCAGCATTTGCAGTGAAATGTATTTTTTAGGGGCATGTATTTATTGTGCTGTTAGTTAATCATTGCAAAGCAATTTTTCATTGACCGGATTTTTTGACACCAATTATGCATCGCTCCAAACACTTTTATATAGTTACCATTATTTTATCGCTGCTATTTATTGCCTGCCACTCTAAGTCGCAGCAAGTATCTGCACGCACCAACAAAACAAACTTCCACGAAACACCGATCACAAAACCACCAATGCCACTTATCTATGACACTACCTCTCCTCAAAGCAGAGAGCTCATAGCCAAGTTGGATAAATTTTATGCAGCTCAGGTAAGAGCAGGGTTTAATGGCAATGTACTGGTGGGTTATAAAGGGCACATACTTTATGAGCGTGCTTATGGTTTCAGCAACAGAGAAAGAAAAATACCACTGACCGCAAACAGTTCTTGCCAACTGGCATCTGTTAGTAAAACGTTTACAGGTGCTGCTGTGCTTTATCTTTATCAACGTAAACACCTGGATATAGACGCTCCCGTAACTACCTACATTAAGGACTTCCCCTACCCTATGATCACCGTACGGATGTTGCTCGATCACCGCTCCGGACTGCCCGATTACACAAAGTGGGTACCTAACTATAAACAAGACCAACGCACGCCTATCTATAATGATGAGATGCTGCAGTTGATGGTAAAAAACAAACCACATCTTGAGTTTAAACCAAATACGCGCTTCACTTATTGTAACACCAATTTTGCAGTACTGGCAAAGATTGTAGAGGTTGTGTCTGAAATGCCGTTCAGCCAATTCATGAATGACTACATATTTCAACCATTGGGTATGAAACACACCTTTGTTTATGACCCGGCAAAAGGCTTGCCCGTAGATGCGGCAATCAGCTACAGATACAACTGGGTAAGAGAACCTGATATGTTTGCCGATGGTGTATATGGCGACAAGGGTATTTACAGCACTCCTGAAGATATGTACAGATGGGATCAATCATTCTACCAGAATACGCTCCTTAGCCCCGAAACTGTTGATTTGGCTTATGGTCCTTGTTCTTTCGAAAGACCAGGCATTAAGAACTACGGCTTGGGGTGGCGTATGCTCTGCTTCCCTAACGGCAATAAAGTAATTTATCACAATGGCTGGTGGCATGGCAACAACACTTCGTTCTACCGACTCATTAAAGACAACTTTACAGTAATCGTATTAGGTAATAAATTCAACAAAGCCATTTACCACCATGCATCTTCTATTTGCGATATTGTAAGAGGAACATCCGCAGACAATGCTACAGATACAGAAGAATAACAAAAAATATTGTTACATAGAAAAAGGAAGCCCAGGGCTTCCTTTTTCTATGTAACAAAGTATCTACAACATTCACTACTTCACTCCCCTCGTATAGTATAAGCTCAGCAATGCGCCATTGTTATATTGGTATACCTGCTTGCCGCCTACCAGACCAGGCTGCTGCAAAACCTGATTAATATAACCGGCCTCCAGTCTAAACTGTTTATTAAATTGATAGCCTCCTAATACCCCTACCCTGTTTTGGTCAAAAATATTCTGATTTACATTTGAGCCAAACCCTATCAGCAACTCATCAAATGCCGCTACATACCATGTCTTGTCTATTAATTTGGCATTATTTATCGGGCAGGCAACCCTCATCTGGTAACGAACACGATTCAGATAATTATACCCATCTACTGCATATTCAGCCGCTTTTTGGTTCACCTTTCCCAGCAAACGCTGCTCTAGTCGCAGCCTGTGATTAATCATTAATCTGCCATGACTATTATCGTTCCAAACCAACTGCTCAAATACTCTGTGTTCAGGAAAACTATATGGACCTGTTTGATAGTCTCCATAAGGATAGGTGATAATATAGCCATACCCCACCATGGCACTTACATTGTTTTTAAAATGATACTGTAACCCCACCCTCGGCAGCGATTGTTGCCAGTTAGCTACCAATGCCTCTCTGCGCCATTGGTATTCCAGCCATACCGAAACATTTTTTGTCAGATAGATTGTATTAAAGCTACTGGTCCATGCTATAGTGCTTTTACTACTTAAACGCTGTCCATTGGTGGTATTGCTGATCAATAATGCCACAAATATGAGTACGCAAAGGTTGCGTATAGTTGTTGTTTTCATGATGTTTTTTTAAAAAGAAAAATGCCGGGGTATGCTCTGAGTGAACATATCCCGGCAGTATTGTTTATAAATTAATTAAGACTTCTGAAATCTACCGGCACTAATTTACTAACGCCCGGCTCTTGCATAGTTACACCATAAATAACATCTACAGATGCCATTGTCTGTTTATTGTGCGTAACAATAATGAACTGCGAGTTGTCTGAGAACTTACGGATCATCTGCGTAAACTTGCCCACATTGGCGTCATCCAACGGTGCGTCAACTTCATCCAATATACAGAATGGAGCCGGCTTAATCAGATAAATTGCAAACAAGAACGCAGTTGATGTCAACGTCTTCTCTCCACCAGAAAGTTGAGTCAACGTACTTGGCTTTTTACCCTTTGGCTGTGCATATATTTCTATATTGCTGTCCGCAACATTATCCGGATCGGTCAAACGTAAATCGCAGCTATCCTCCGGTGTAAACAGTGCTTTAAATACAGTTACAAAGTTCTCGCGCACCAAATCAAATGTCTCACGGAACTTAGTATTGGCAGTATTCTCTACTTCTTCAATTGTAGACAGTAACGAGTCTTTTGCACTCACAAGGTCATTGCGCTGTTCCACAATAAAGTCATGGCGAACCTTCATTTCCGTGTATGCTTCTATAGCAGTCGGATTCACTTCGCCCATATTATCAAGGCGTTTCTTCATCTTATCGGTATCCGCAGTAAGCTCTTCTATCGTTTGTGTGCCGGTTCTTGGCTCACCGAGAATATCATCAAGCTTTACCTTAAACTCTATTGCCAATCGTTCACTCATACCTGCCACCTGCAGCTTCATGCTGTTCAGCTTTTCCTTAATGGTTTGCAGCAGCATTTCTGCTTGTTCCTTCTCTCTGCGCTTTTGGTTCAGCTGACTTTCCTGTCCGCTAATGCCATTACGCATGGTGTAGTAGTCCCGATCTTTTTCATTCAGCACTTTTTCTTCTGTTTCCTTACGCACCAAAAGATCATACAATTCATTATCACCACTGTGTAACAGCTTTTCTGTTTCTTCCAGTTGTGCATTTATCTGTTGCAGTTGTTCACTGTTACTGCTGATCTGTTTTTTCAGATCACTCAACTGATTGTTACGGAATTGCAACTCCTGCTTCAGACCTTCCAGTTTGCTCTGTTGGCGTGTGCTGGCTATATTGTGTTGGTTATACTGTGCACTGGCTTCATTAAACACTTTCTCAACACCTCTGAACTCAGTATCTGCCTCCTGTATATTTTGTTGTAATCCCTGCAACTCCGCTGTTATATCTTCCAGCAATGCGCGGGTATCTTGCACACTTTCATGTGTATCTTCTAATTGTTCCTGTAGGTCACCCAGTCTCTTTTCGCCCGCCTGATTCAGGTGTTCGAAATTTTCTATCCTATTCTTCAGGTTCACCAGATGATTTTGTAACCTGTTGATCTCCTGACGCGCCTGCTCTATTGCTCTGTCATTCAACTCATTATTAAAGCCGGTAATCAAGGTCTGCGTATCAGCAATATACTGCTTCAACTCAGCTGTAGTATTTTTAAGGTCCTCAATTTCCTGCGCTAATCGCTCCAGATTTTTTGCCCTACCTATTTTATTGCCTTCAAACAAACCTACAGAACCACCTCCAAGAGTGTACTTACCACGTACCATCTTACCGGTCTTATCTACCAACACAGTACCTTGTTGTAACTCAGCCCCCGGTATCTCATCAGTGTTATCCATGATGTACACATGACCAAGCAATCGTTTTGCCAGTTCTGCATATTGATCATCTACAGTCACAACACTTAATGCCGGCACTGCATTCAAAGGCACAGTAGCATTCACTTCCTGATATGCACCCAAATGATCAAGAATAAAGAAATTAGCCTTGCCCTTCTTATTTGCTTCCAGTAATGACAACGCCTTAGCAGCCTCATTGGTATTAGGTACCAGATAGTAGTTCAAATAATTATCCAACACATTTTCCAATGCAGTACGGTACTCATTTTTAACTACAAATACATCACTCAGCAATGGTGCACTGTTATCCCACTCTTTGTTCTTTTTAAGGAACTTAATACTATCCGGATAACCTTCTAAACTCTCTACCAATGATTTAAGCAAATCATGCTCATTTCTCCGGGCATCCAGCTTACGGTTCTCATCTACAAGCTTGGCACGGTATGTTTCCATTTGTGCCTGGCTATCCAGTATCTTCGATTTTACTTCTTCATATTTAGCAACGAGATCTTGCAATTCTTCCTGCTTATCTTCCAGTTGCTCTTCAGTATCTTTTAGTTCAGTGCCCAATTGGCTGATCTGAGAACCACGCTGCGTTTTCTCCTCTTGCACCTGCTGCATACTGCGCTGAATATTCATCACTGAGGTATCAGCTACCGCAACTTTCTTTTCGGCTTCAAACTGGCTACGCTGGCGCATTTGGTAATCATTGCGCATTTGCTCCAGCACCTTCTTTTTCTCGTCAAATGCTTTACGGCTTTCATCTACAGTTACCCGTAGTGTCTCCAGCTCTGCACGCATTTTCTCCAATACTACAGTCTCTTCCTTTATTTGTTCTTCAGAAAATTCTATAGACTCTTCCAGCTTCTGCGATTGACCGCCCGCACCCGATAAGAAATCGCGAAGGTTCTTTTCTCTTTCCTTAAGGTGCTCAAAGCGCTGAGCAGCCAGCTTCTTATCACTTTCCAACTGACGGATACGGTTGGCCAGTTCATTGAACTGTTTCTGCAATCCATTCAGCTCTTGTTCCTTCTCTATCAACTTCACCTTCTGCTGCTCAACAGATGCCTCTTCTGTAGCTACAATAGCTTCCAGTTGGGTTCTGCGGTCAGTTTCATTGTCATGCTGATCGTTGAGTGTTTTATATTGTTCGTTGAAATGTTCTAAAGATGCCTTTGCCAGCTCTATACTTACTTCTTTGTATTCCCCTTTTACAGCAAAGTAACGCTCTGCCTTTCTGGCCTGACTTTCGAGCGTGCGCAAATTATTACTGATCTCAAACAACAAGTCTTCAATACGGGCTATATCCTGCTCCGTGGCTTCTAGCTTTTGTTTTGCCTCTTTCTTGCGGGTCTTATAGATTGAAATACCTGCAGCCTGCTCCAGCATACGCCTGCGCGATCCTTCCTTATCCTTGATGATATCATCTACCATCCCCAGTTCTATGATAGCATAAGAGTCATTACTCACACCAGTATCTAAAAACAGGTTATGAATATCCTTCAGTCTGCACGAAACATCATTGAGCCTATACTCACTCTCTCCGTTCTTATAAAATTTACGGGTTATTGTAACAGTGGTAAACTCAGTAGGCAACAGATTACGGGTATTCTCAAATGTAAGCGACACCTCAGCCATACCCGACCCGGTCCTTGTACGCGACCCGTTGAATATCAGATCCTCCAGATTGTCTGAACGCAAGGCCTTGATCTTGTGCTCACCAATTACCCAGCGTATCGCATCTACGATATTAGATTTGCCGCAACCATTCGGACCTACGATTCCCGTAATAGGATTATCGAGTATGATATGGGTCTTATCGGCAAAAGATTTGAACCCTTTTATTTCCAGCGACTTTAACTTCAAAATATAAGAATTTAGGGGATTGCAAAGGTAATCTATAACCTTAAAATACTACCCTTTTTCAACCACACATTATATATGTAGTTAATCAATACGTAGTATACTAAGCATGGTAAAAGTAAATCAAATTTTGTTACATTAACAAGAATGCAATTTTTAATACATAATTGTTACATATATACGTAAAACTATCGATTGTCACACCAACAATACAAAGACCGGACAATGCGCCCGGTCTTTGCATAAACAGTTCAAATAATCTTTAGTAAATCACTACTCTGCAACGAGCTGCCAAATTATTGTTCGTTACCTCACAGATATAGTTACCCGGCAATAGATTTTTCGCATTTACCTTCAATGCACCTGTAGCATCAAATGTCATATTATCCTGAAACAGCGTTCTGCCATCTGTCGAAATCATCTTCATCGTTACATTCTGACCAAAATACTTCTTAGAAGTAGCAGTCACTGTAAATGCACCACGATTAGGATTAGGCGCTACATTAATTACATCTGCTACGTAAGGAACAATAGAAATACCATCAGGATGCTCCTTCTTTACAGACTTCCACATACCACGACCATAAGTAGCAGCCCAAATCTCATTGTTATCATAATTAATACACAGGTCAGTCACTTCTACAGAAGGCAAATTGGTATTGTACAATGCCCAATCCGTCATAGTTGTATCCATATAGTAAATAGCAACATCAGTACCTATGTACTTAGTCTTAGAAAATGAATCTATTGTTATACAATTAACCGGAATGTTGGGCAATGTACCATTATGCGCCGTCCAGCTACTCGTTAATCTATTATAAGAAGCAACTCTTGTACCACCATAACCACTGAACGTCACCCATATTACTTCTCTGTTTTTAGGCTCTACAGCTATTCGTGAAATATTATTACCAAATGCACTCGTAGAAATTACAGACCATGTAACACCATAATCTGGTGAAAAATGAAGGGTGTTATCTTCCAGGGTCAGGTATATATAGTTACCATCTGTTGGGCACATAGCAATATGGTTAATATTGTTAGACGTACTGAATTGCGGAGATATCGCAACCCATGAAGCACCTAAATCAGATGAAGAATATAACTTCTCAATACCAACCAATAAGTTGGCACTCACCAAAGGATGTATGATATATGGTGTAATCCATATTCCGGTAGAACTTGTTGGTATAGCACCACTGATATTATCATAAGTAGCACCACCATCAGATGTTCGGTCAATACTACCATTCTGGCTGGCAGTATACCATATTGTAGTAGGGTTTTCGTAATCAATACGGCACTGCATACCATCGCCACCTGTAAGGTCGCTGAATGTACCATTATTCACCATCTTAGTGCCATTGTCCTGTGCGCCCCCTATACTCCAGGGCACTCCATTGGCAACCGCATTACGATAAAACTGTGTGATACCCATACCATTGGTTATGTTATTCCATACACCCGTCAGCGGATCAACAGTATTATACAAACCACCATCACAACCCTGGTACAATACCCCATCACGCGGATTGTACGCCAGGCAATGTTTGTCTGCATGAACAGTCTGTACACCAGGCAAACCACCATACCACGTAGTTACAATTTGCCAGGTTAATCCACCATCAGCAGAATAGTAATTATTAACACCTCCTACTATAACTTTATTAGCATTTGCCGGATCTATAGCAATACTCAGATCATACCACCCTTGACCACCACACGTAGTCGTTGGCAAACCTAAATCAAAACCCAAAAGGTTCTTAGAGCACGCCGCATCATTAACATACAAAGGAGTGAAACTTGCGCCACTGTTATTAGAACCGTACACACCCATTAAACCCGAAGTAGCATTATCAGCTACCAGTGCCTTCACAATCGTAGGGTCTGCCGGGGAAACCGCAATATTCACTCGTTGTGCATTAGCAAAAGACGTAACGGTTGTCCAACTGATTCCGGCATTTGTTGAGCGCAATACCTGAGCCGACCCACCTGCATAATTAGTTGCATAAATGATATTGGTATCTGCAGGGTTATATAATACCTGCTTGTAGTCACCTGCATGTACATTGGTCCAAGTTGTTCCTCCGTTACGGGTGATAAATATTCCGGTGTTTGTTGCCAATACCAACATATTTGTATCCAGTGGATTCATCACCATTGAGCGGCACCACATATATGTTGTAGGCGTCCACAACAAACCTGTTGTGTTCCATGTAGCACCCCCATCATAACTTTTCACAACACCCATACTGTAATTATCGCCGGCATCTCCGTCTCCGGTACATACATACAACGTATTCGGACGTAAATAGTTGACCACTATTGCAGATACACCCAAAGTTGGCAAATTGCCATATATTGGTGTCCAGTGATGGCCTTCATCAAGCGACTTCCACGTGCCACCGCCTGCAGAACCTGCATAGATAATATTCGGATCCGTTGGGTGAAATGCTACTGTATTGACACGACCCAGACCGGAATAACCACCGGCACATGAATCCGGCCCTTGAAACACCCAATTGGCACCTGTGGCTGTAGTCTTTGATAATCCTTTAGCCTTTTTCCTTTCTTCGTTTACCAGATACTTGCTCCATTCCTGCCATGTCGTCAGCGGAGCAACAATATATCCATCCTGATCCAGATGCTGTTGCTGATGCCATACCCATCTCTGAAACAAATACTCAGGACCTTCTTTTTCAACCATACCATGCTCATGACGCTCACGCTCTTCCTCTTTTGAATCAGCAGGTTTATAATTTTCTATAATCTCGCTAAGCTTTACACGCTTATTGTCTTTAGGCATCCATGGCTGTGCCGACAATGAGAAACAAGATAAGGCCAGGAACGAAGCAAAAATGAACTTATACATGACTTGAGGGTTGTTTGAAAGGGTTATTGCATTGAAATATCTGACTTCTTAGCTATGTTCTTCACAGGGAATAGCAACCAGCCACTACCACCTGTTTTATAAAATAACGTATTAGTTGCGTTCTGTGGTATTTCATCCGGGATCCGCACCTTACCGCGTGCCACTGGTATTATCTCCAGTGTATCACCTTTATGTATCTGATCTCCCGTTACATTCTGAGATGTATATACCATTCCCGGAGGAAAATTCTTTGCCTCTGCCTTACTTATTTTATGCGTCTTTTGTATGCTGCACATCATAAAACCATTCTTTCCTCTCCAGTAAAATGTTTCAGGGTAAGAAGCAGCTTTCCATACTATAATAAAATGCTCACCTGTAGGTGGCGGAGCCTGCTGTGTTCCGGGAGCAATTTTCTGTGTATATGCCTCTATCAGCTTGAAGTTTTCTTTTTTAGACTTCTTAGCTTTTTTTACCGTTGCATCTGCACTTCCTGCGGCAAGAACACACACAATTAAAGCACTAACTATATATTTTAGTTTCATATTGTTTATAAATTACGTAAAATTAGTTAAAATATAGTAAAAAAAGACAATCGTCATCTCCTGCAGATGTCAATGACCTAAAACATCATCTACAATACCTGCAACCTGCTTTGCCTCAATTTGCCCTTCAATAAACTTCCTAAATGTACCCGGCTTTATAATGAGGGTTGCAGGTATTGACCCCTGCCACTTATCTTCAATCTTCGGAATAAAACTGTTAGGGTCAGTGTCTGATAACCATACTGTTTCCGGGCTCATTCGTTTCCGCTCCCAGAAACTAGCCAATTTATAAGGATACGCATCCTTAAAATCAAGACTCACCATTAAGATTTTCACTGCCTTGCCTTTATATCGGTCGTACAGCGTATTGAACTCAGGCAACTCCTGCACACATGGCATACACCAGGTAGCCCAAAAATTAATAATATATACCGTATCGCTCGATGAGGTCTTATGCATGATCCCATCAGCAGATACAGCCTTTATTTGTTGTGCACCTGCTTGTTGTGCACCCAATAATATTGCAAAAACAAAAAACAACTTTTTCATAACCCAAGATTGATGTGTAAATTACCATATTTATCCATTCACTATTAGTATATTGGTACAATGGCATTGCCTTTTGCTCAATTTAGACCTCTATTAAAAAGAAAAGCAAAAAGTTATCCAAACTTCACACTATTTTGACATTCTACTTTATAATTTTGAACCCTCAACCGCAACGAACAACTATTGGGCATATTGAACTCATATAAAAAGCTGAATGCATTTATTCAAAATGAAAGTTTTGAACCAATGGTCAGTTGGGGTGTGCGCATGGCAGTAGCCGGCACAGTGCCAATATTATGGGGGCTTGCCACCCACCACCTCAATGACGCTGTGTGGATTACCCTAACCGCTGAAGCCATTTCGTGGGTGGAAATGAAAGGCTCTTTTAACTGGCGGGTACGTACTTTATTTATAGGGGCAATTCTCGCTCTTATATGGGGCATACTTGGCACTCTTACCGGCGATAGTATCTTCCTGAGTGTCGTATTTATGTTCATTGCGGCATTCATGGCTACATTGCTTAAAAACCTCGGCGATAGAGCCAGTGGGCTGGCTATTTGCGTTTACCTGCTATTTATCATCTGTAATGCATACCCCGATAGAGATGTAGCTGATGTCAGACACAGATTATTCATTATTGCTGTTGGTGCTGCATGGCCCATTGTTGTAGGGATATCTGCATCACTATTAATGCCTGTTCAGCAACCCTTCAGAAGGCAGATAGCTCTTATATGGCGGTCAATCTCCGCATTGGTAGACACCATAACAAGAAGTGCAGTAGACCCTAAAGCAAAACACGATATTTACCTGAAAGAAAAAGAGGTACGTATCGCAATAGATCACTCTTTCGAGTTCTATGGTCGCATGGCGCACCAGGCAAACATCAAAGACAACCGGCAATATCAACTGCTTTTGCTACGCAAAAATGCGGCACTCGTAGCCGTCAATGTTATCGCCATTGCCGATGAAATGGAACATATCTCCATCAATGATCTGGAAGAAACACTCCGTATTAAAGCAGCTACACTCTTCAGCGCACTCAAAGAAGCCGTAAGCCGCGTATCTGTGTTCGTGCTCACCCTCAAGGCAGAAGAAAAACTTTTAGCTACGTCTCAGATAAACAGACTCAAAAAACTCACCATTCTCATTAAAGAATACCCGCTCGAAGAAGGCAGCAAACAAACAGAAGCCATTCTCAGAATACTACAACTCACCGGCAGAACAGTAAAACTGCTCGAAAGTGCGCTGCAACGTATTGAGATGATGGGAGAAGACACACCCGTTTTCAGATCCTACTCATTAGTGAAAACAATGTTTGTATTGCGCCCCAAAAAGATCATCAGCAATATCAAAACGCTTGCCCACTTCAACACGCTCACATTCCGTTTTGCGCTCAGGTCTGCAATTGCCGCATCTGTAGGTATGCTTATCTATAAATGGTTTAAAATAGATCATGGCTACTGGATTCCATTCAGCCTCATGATTGTAATTCAACCTTATTTTGGTGCTACACTCAAAAAAGCTACTGATAGGGTTGCAGGCACACTACTCGGAGGGCTTACAGGTAGCTTGCTGCTACTCGTGCCTACGGGGCTTCACGTAAAAGAGTTCATCATGTTCTTAACCTTCATTTTGATGGTTTTCTACGTGCGTAAGAACTATGCTATTGCTGCTTTTGTGGTAACGGTGAACCTCGTGTTATTGTTCAATATTGACAAATCATACAGTAATACACTGCTCCTCTACCGTGCAGGATGCACTATTGCAGGCTCCCTACTGGCGGTCATCTCAGGTTTTGCCCTGCTACCGGCATGGGATAAGAAATGGCTGCCTACCCATCTGGCAGATGCTATCAAAAGCAATTACAACTACTTTACAGATACCTTCTTCGGCAAAACCAACAACTGGACCCGTAACAAGCGTCAGGTAGAGTCTAAAAACAGTGATGTATTCGACTCATTCAATAGGTATATGGAAGAGCCGGGTAAAGAAAAAACAGAAGAATACTACGACATTATTACTTGCAATGTCCGTATCACCCGCGATCTGAACACAATTAATATTGAACAGGAAGAAAAGAAAGTAATAGACTCTCAACCATACCCTGCACAACAAAAAATTCTCGACGAATGTCTGGATTTGTTTCATGAACTTTTACCTATGCTCAAAAAACTCAACAGCCATGTTGACACAACCACACTTCAAATAGACGACCACACACCACCTCCATTCCGACTGAATGATGTACAGCTGGTATCTCTTGAAAAACTCCGCATAGAACTAAAAGCTATGAAAGAAGACATGGAGTCTATGACCAAGTGATGTACATGTTCGCTTATTTTACAATTAACAATTTCTTGCACTGCATATTGCACAAACTTGATCATTTTCCCCTTACTTTGCTCTTGTGAAAAAATTCATCGCTTGCATATTCTTCATCGTTTTCCTTTTCTCCGTACTACCTGTACGTGAGTTGGGCAAACTCATGAGCAAGGGCCAAACGACAGAAGAAGTTCACAACGATGATGCACCCGGTCCCGACAACGACCTCGCAGGAAAAGTAAAAAAAGAAATAGATCCGTTTACGGAAATGTTTTTTGCTGAAGAGACCAACATCATTGAAAGTTATAATCACAAAGTGCTCGTTGCTATACATGGCACATCGGTACTACCCGACCACTTTGTACCCCGAATACCCACTCCTCCCCCTAACTGCTAATAAATACTTAACTAGCTGTAAGTCAGACATGTAGTATGCTGTATTCCCCCAATAGGGCTATGCACCTCTGTTACTATATCATGCGCTGTGCTTATAGCCATTCTCATTCGTGTTCATAAGTATTTATTAACCACTCTGCCTGCTTGCTGTGAGCCACGCTCCTGCTACGGGTAACGATACAGAACCTCTTTGTTTCAATGGAACAGAACAGCTCATTTTCTCAAAATATCAAGAAAAATTTCTTCTCAGGGCTTATAGTATTTTTAGTAGCCCTCCCTCTTTGCCTGGGTATTGCACAGGCATCACACGCCCCTCTGTTTGCAGGTATTGTCAGTGGAGTTATTGGCGGTATCGTTGTTGGTTTCTTAAGCGGATCTAACCTTAGTGTTACAGGCCCTGCTGCAGGTCTAACAGCTATTGTGCTCGCCGCAATTACCAAATTCAACGCCTTCGATATATTCCTCTGCTCTGTCATCATAGCAGGTGCAGTACAGCTTTTACTTGGCTTTTTAAAAGCCGGACGTATCGCCAATTTTATGCCATCAAGTGTCATTGAAGGTATGCTGGCAGGCATAGGCCTCACAATAATCATCAAACAAGTACCCGACGCTATTGGCTTCGTAAAAAACAAAACCGATGAAATGGTTGACGCTGATGATGGTTTTCTGATGAATACCATCACCAACTCGCTCAATCATATTGAAATAGCCGCGGTAATTATAGCTGCTATCGGTCTCTTGGTGCTGATTTTATGGCAAACAAAAGCATTGAAAAAATTACAAATGATACCGGCAGGGCTTATAGTAGTTCTACTGGGCATACTCACCAACACGCTGCTCAAAGGCAATAATTCAGCCTTAGCACTTGACAGTACACATCTGGTGAGCTTGCCTGTCGCCAATACTTTCAGCGAATTTCTCGGTCAGTTTACACTACCTGATTTTGCAGGTTTTAAAGACCCTCATGTATGGGAAACAGGGCTCATCATAGCTATTGTAGCATCTATCGAAACCTTACTTTGTATTGAAGCTACCGACAAGCTCGACCCTCATAAACGCTTTACCTCTACTGATAGAGAACTTAAAGCGCAGGGCATCGGCAATATCCTCAGCGGCTTCATGGGTGGCTTACCTATGACCTCTGTTATTGTTCGGTCATCTGCCAATATCAATGCAGGGGCTCGCTCTAAAGCTTCTACTATCATACATGGTGTGCTTCTGCTTGTTTGTGCAGCATCTATTCCCATACTGCTCAATATGATACCAAAGGCATCACTGGCGGCAATACTCATCTTCACCGGCTACAAGCTATGTAAGCCATCTGTGTTTGTACACATGTGGAAAGGTGGCTGGACTCAGTTTATGCCATTTGTGCTCACGGCTACTGCTGTTGTATCGTTAGATCTGCTCAAGGGAGTAGGTCTAGGCTTGCTCATCAGCATCTTCTATATCCTCCGCCAAAATGCACGCATACCCTACTATTTCCAGCGCAGCAGTTTTAGTAATGGTGAACTGATAAAGATAACACTCGCACAGGAAGTATCTTTCCTCAACAAGGCAAGCATTAAAGAAACATTAGATCACATACCGGAAGGCAGCAACGTTATCATTGATGCCAGTCACACACAATATATCGATTTCGATGTGCTGGACCTCATCACAGATTTCAGCAACATTACCGCTCCGGAACGAAAAATCAGCATCTCGCTTATCGATTTCAAAAACAGGTATAACGTACCTAAAACAGTAAGTGAACGAGATATAATATCAGAATTTGTCAATGCCAATGAAGTTCCTAAACGATCATCCGGCAACTATAAAAAACTACTGAAACAATTACGTGGCGCGGGAAGCGTGGAATAGTATTCACCGATAAAAAAACAAAACAATGAGAACATTCAATCATCCGGCAGATAGATTAACGCCGGGCATAGCACTCAACTTATTGAAGCATGGAAATTTCC
This sequence comes from Chitinophagaceae bacterium, assembly GCA_947454715.1. GTDB lineage: Bacteria > Bacteroidota > Bacteroidia > Chitinophagales > Chitinophagaceae > Flavipsychrobacter. The sequence continues at coordinate 5,546 of CANGMZ010000003.1, read as the reverse complement.
GCTTCATGAATAATATTGGACTCAACAGAGACCTGCTCGAATTAATGAATGAAACAAAAGACGGACAAAGCCCATTTGCTGCTATTCTCAGTTGCATGGACTCCCGCACATCTGCTGAGCTCATTTTCGATCAGGGTTTTGGTGATATTTTCAGCATACGAATAGCAGGAAATGTCATATCCGGCAATGTATTGGGGTCATTAGAATATGCTACAGGGGTAGCAGGTTCTAAACTGATAGTAGTGCTTGGGCATACCAATTGCGGTGCTATAAAAGGAGCTTGCGATCACGTAGAAATGGGTAATCTTACCCCACTGCTCGACAAGATAAAACCTGCACTCAATGCGGAAGACAAGATAATAGGAGACCGCACCGGCCACAACCCGGAATTTGTAAATGCCGTTGCAACGCTACATGTAAAAAACACGGTTCATGAGATAATGGATGGCAGTGTTATTATTAAAGATCTGGTAAAAGCAGGCAAAGTAGGCATCATACCTGCTATGTACGACCTGGCAACAGGCAAGGTGCATTTCTTTGATAAAGAAGCCCAGTTACCGGCTATTGTCGAGGATTTGGAACGGGAATTTGTAATGTAATAAGTGGTTAGTGGTTGATTAAAACAATAAGTTGAAAGGGGCAATAGCGCAAACCGAACAGTGAATAATAGCAGTAGGATAAGAGGTGTGTTGTGATAATCCTCCTGCTATTTGAATTGCCCCTTTCTACTTATTGTTACAGCCACTACACTACAATTTGACTAATTAATACATCAACATACTGACTTTGCATCTTGAGTGGTTTTTAGATGTTTGGCGAATGCCCCGGTCCTTTGGCCGGGGCCATTTGTTTTATGCACATGAACGCTCACTTTAAACCAATTAATCTACATCACAAATCAATAAAAATTCCCATTATGGGAAGTTTTTAGTATTTTTACACCAATATGAGGATCATAGCCAAAGGCACACTTAAAGCATTTTGGGAAAAGCCGGAATACAAGGATGCCGAGCAACAATTAAAAGCTTGGTACAAGGTTATTACAGAAAAAGACTGGAGCAGCCCGCATGAAATCACCAATTACTTTACCGACTCTGACCAAGTAGGAAATGGCAGAATCGTATTTAATATATGTCAAAATAAATACAGGCTCATCGTATTCTTCAGATATGATATTCATATCGGGTATATAAAGTTTATTGGCACCCATAAGCAGTATGATAAAATTAGCGACATAAAAAATATTTAAAGCTTAAAAAACGTACAATGAAACACAGCGAAATAGAAGTTAAACCGATTAGAACTAAGAAAGATTACGAGCATACAATGAAAATGATTGAATCGCTATTAGAATGTCCTCCAAAATCAAAAGATGCGGAGGTTTTAGAGGTGCTTTCTATCCTTGCCGACGATTATGAAAATAAACACTTCCCGATTGAAGCACCAGACCCAATCGAAGCAATTAAATACAGAATGGAACAATTGAATCTATCTCAAAAAGATCTTGCTAAATACCTTGGCGGAGAGAATAGAGTATCTGAAGTATTAAACAGAAAAAGACCATTAACATTGAAAATGATTAAAGCGCTCTATCTTAATTTACATATACCTGCAGAAACATTGATTGCCTAAAAAATTATCACAAAAACAAGTCTCATTAGACAAGTGAAACAAATAAAAAATCTAAACCACATGAAGTTTAGAAAAAATAACTGTAACCCCGGTTTTATAAAATAGCTTTAATCAACAATTACACACGAAAAGTTAGGACTAATTATACATATTTAAACTCTACTATAATACTAGTTTCATACGATCCCTTAGGTGCAACCGATAAATATATTCGTTAACAATAATAAAGCAGTACTTGATTTGTCTTTTACCTGTATTTATTAATTTTACCTCGAACAGCAGCTAAGTCATTACTATTTGCACACAACAAAAATGGCTGATTAGGAAAAATAAAAAGCATAGCTTTTCTCAATTTTTTATCCACTTTCGGCAATAAATCAGCACACTCTGCATCCGAATAACTCATTAGAGGATCAAATTGAACACAATTAAGAACGACAATTTCCTCATTTTCACTCAGCTTATATTGGGCTAGAGCCATGTTATTCACTCCTGGCATTATCACCATAGTAACGTAAATATCATTCATAACTATATTTTATTTACAAAATTAAAATATAATATTTCGAATTGATAAACTGCTGAAAAAATTTCCTCTCAGATTTAGTTAGGTTCAACAACAAAAAACATATCACCTAACACCTTCTTTCTTAATACATCAAGAAGATGAAGCTACAGATTTTGCGCCCACAAACACTGATAAACGCAAGCAACAAACCCCTAACAAATAAGCAAAGCTGAACATCACATAACAATAAACATATAATATTCCTGCAAACAATAAGGAACTATTTTTTAACTTCGCGGCAGCAAATAAAATAAAACGATATTATGTCAAATCGTGTTTACGACAATATACTGCAGACTATAGGCAATACCCCACTGGTGCGCCTTAATAAAGTTGTTGCAGATTTCCCGTGTAAGGTTTATGCAAAAGTAGAAACCTTCAACCCGGGCAACAGTATCAAGGACCGCATGGCCCTAAAAATGCTCGAAACAGCAGAAAAAGAAGGTAAGATAAAGCCGGGCGGCACAATCATAGAAGGCACAAGTGGCAACACAGGTATGGGTCTTGCATTGGCAGCTATCATCAAGGGCTACAAATGTATATTCGCTACTACAGATAAGCAAAGTAAGGAAAAGGCCGATATCCTTAAAGCACACGGTGCTGAAGTGATTGTTTGCCCTACTAACGTAGAACCTGAAGATCCGCGTAGTTACTATCAGGTAGCACGCAGACTGCAACAGGAAATTCCTAACTCATGGTATGTAAATCAGTACGATAATCTGGCTAACAGACAAGCACACTATGAGCAAACAGGTCCTGAGATCTGGGCGCAAACAGAAGGTAAGGTAACGCACCTTGTAGTCGCTTCCGGTACAGGTGGTACTGTTGTTGGTACAGGTAAATATCTGAAGGAACAAAACCCGAACATCAAAGTATGGGCTATAGATTCTTATGGTAGCTTACTGAAAAAATGGTTCGATACAGGTGAGCTCGATATGGGCGAAGTACACCCTTATATCTCTGAAGGTTTCGGTGAAGATTTCTTACCGGAGAACTACGACAGAAATGCTATCGACCATTTCGAAAAAGTAACCGATAAGGATGGTGCTGTTATGGCACGCCGCATCACTAAAGAAGAAGGTATCTTCATTGGTTATTCTGCAGGTTCAGTAGTTGCAGGATTACGCCAAATGAAAGACCAGCTGACTAAGGACGACCTGGTGGTTGTTATTTTCCATGACCATGGTAGCCGTTATGTAGCTAAGGTGTATAACGATGAGTGGATGCTCGATCGCGGTTTCCTTGAGGTAAAAACAGTACGTGAATTGCTGAGCGGATTAGGTCGCAGAAGATTAGTGACAATAGACCAGAACAGCAAAGTGATGGATGCACTGGAACTCATGAAAAAATACGATATCGAACAGATACCTGTTATGCTGAACAATGAAGTTACCGGCTCTGTAACACAGTCTGGCTTGTTTAAAAAGCTGATTGAAGTAACAGATGTTCGTGATCAATTAGTAGGCGATGTTATGGAAGCCTCACTACCAATGGTAGAGATGGAAACTCCACTGGAGCGCCTGACTCACTTTATCAACAAAGATAACGGTGCTGTATTGGTGCGTGATGAAAGCGGACAGTACAATATCCTTACTAAGTACGATATTTTGAATGCCTTTTCTAAAGGATAATATTTGAATTGCAGCGTCATAAATTGTAGATGACAGATTGACATTTACAATTTATGACGCTTGACTGTTGACTAAATACATACACCTTGCGTGACGTAAAGACAATATTAAAAGACATGATCACAAAGCCACCGGTACTTTTCCCACTGGTGGCTTTGTTTCATTTGGTATTACTGCTATGGACCATCTATAGTGCCATACAGCAGCCCGGCAGCAGCACAGAGATAAGCGTGGCGTGGATGCTCGGCTATAGCCTCATGTGGTTTGGGGCAGCAGATATGCGCAAATGGGGCGCAATGGGCTATGTAGGTGTTACCGTAGTGTCTATTATCCTCTATTTCAATATTCACGATAAATCGTCGTGGCTTACCTATGCCAGCCCTATTTTTATACTCGATATTCTGTTCTGCTTCTTCATCATGTTCTATTTTAAAAGATTCAGATAGTGCAACGGGTATTTACAGATATGACCGGCAGAACAGTTGAGGTCGCATATCCACCTCAGCGTATTGTGTCGCTCGTGCCATCACAAACAGAACTGCTTTATGATCTTGGGCTCAGCGATGAGGTTGTGGGCATTACAAAGTTCTGCATACACCCCAACGATTGGTTCAGAAATAAGAAACGAATAGGCGGCACTAAAACAGTCCATACTGATATTGTAAGGTCGCTGCAACCAGACCTTATACTGGCGAATAAAGAGGAAAACACCCGAGAGCAAATAGAAGAATTGGCATCACTTTTCCCGGTGTGGATAAGTGATATTAAGACGATAGACCAGGGCTTACAGATGATCAGTGAGGTAGGTGCAATAACAAGGAAATCAACTGAGGCAGAACAACTCACCAACCATATTACCACAGGCTTTAACGCCCTTAGCCAACCCAAAAAAACACACAATGTCGCCTACTTTATATGGCGTGATCCATGGATGTGTGCCGGCGGCGATACCTTTATCAGCGACATGATTACCCGCATGGGCTGGCACAATGCATTGGCAGATATGAACCGCTACCCTGCCGTAACATTGGAAGAATTAACTACCCGTAACATTGATATGGTGCTACTTTCCTCAGAGCCATACCCCTTTAAAGACAAACACATTGCAGAGATACAGGCAGTCCTCCCCAATGCAACAATTCATTTGGTAGATGGGGAAATGTTTAGCTGGTATGGCAGCCGCATGAAATTGGCACCTGCCTATTTGCAGAACCTCATTAATGGATAATCACCAACAACCGTGGTCTATAGAATGTGTTAAATTTACTCTTTCACAATTCGTTGCACATAACGACCACCATTATTATCTAATAGTTCCAACAAATACACACCCGGTGATAAACCATCGAGCGGGAGGTTGTTGTTACCTTTTGAAAGGGTGCCGGTGGTGAGGGATGAGCCAACTACATTACGTATCTGGTAATTAGTAGGGGCTTCAATGCCGGTGATAGTGATGTCATTTTTAGCCGGATTAGGGTAGATTTTTATATTACCTAGGGCCCTGATGCCATTAATGCCCACGGGTATTACAGACACAGTAATAGTGTCATAACTGAGCGTACCACAAACATCGAGCTCCATTACGTAGCGGGTGGTGGTGGTAGGGTGAACAGCAAAACCTGCATGGTTACTATCTATAAGCGCACCGGTTACAGTATACCACTTACACGGCAAGTAATCATCATGATTACCTACCCATGCAGTATCACCGGCAT
>CANGMZ010000002.1 GCA_947454715.1 Chitinophagaceae bacterium | reverse complement strand
TAAATAATTCACCTAACTTACCTTGGTCAATCCCTACTCCATTATCAACAATCTTTAATTGCATCGTTATGGTATCAAATATGAGTTGAACTACAGAATTATCGTAACTATACTTTATCGAATTTGATAATAAATTCCGTAAGACTATACGCAAAATATCAGCAGGTAAATTCAACACTACAGAATCAATATTACAGCACTTGAATACAATTTGCTTATTTGATGCTGCGCTGTCTAGTTGGCTTAATATCTCGTCTGTAATTTGCTTTAGATCTGCCTTTTGCGTCTTATTAATACCAGCGATATTCATTTCTGCTTTTGACCAATTGAGCAGGTTAAGTAATACAGCGTTTGCATTATTAAACTGCTCTTCAACTTCATCGAGGTGAGGAGTTAAATTAGCCGTGTTATTGCGCCTTAAATTCTTAATTAATAAGCTTAAAGTTAACATTGGGGCATTAAAGTCATGGGAGATCACATAAAATATTTTTTGATTAAGTGTATTTAGCTTTTCAAGGTCTTTATTTGCAGCAGATAATTGAAGATTACTCAAATTTCGCTGTTTTATTAACTGAAACAAAACCATTAATAAAACAATGACTACCAGTAATGCAATTGAGATACTCCAGATCACTCGTTTTTGTTGCGTTACAGCCATTTCTTTTTCTGCATTCTCCCATTGTAGTTTTGCAGTTTCAACGTCTTTAATTCGTTTTACCTCAAGAGTTTGGTTATCGGCAATAGCCTGAGCAAGTTCCTTTGAGTAAATTGTTTTTATTGTACGAGTGGCTCTATCCTTATAGATAAATGCCAACGTATATTGTTTATGAAAAAGTAATGCTGTTGCGCATTCATTATAAAGATTAAATAATTCATTCGAATTAATATTGCCTTCGGCATTAGAACAAACCTTAGCGCAAAACGACATAAGGTCGGGAACTTGAAATTGACTAAAAATATTCTTTGCACTAGGGGATTTTTCAGGTAAAACACCTAAAAATTTCGCAAATAAACTATAGCTGTAAAAGGTAGTGACTGGATTATTATATATTGAAAATAAAAGAGACTTTATATAATTAGCATTGTAATTTCCTGTACTTGCAGATGCGTCAATAAAATTCTCAACCACAGGTTCATAGTACAAACTCTTCTTTAACCTATGCTCCTCCATGTCTAAGCATTCTTTGGCATTTTTCAAATAGCCCTTAGCATCTCTCCTTGACACCATGTATTCTGAATAGTAATACTTTGAGGCAACAATTAACTCAGTATCATTCAAAACGGTTGCCTGCGCCAAGTTATCTAGTGAAATTTTTTTCAACAACGATGTATCGTGTTGAATATTAGCAAACACAACATTATACAGACTCGCATAAATATTCGCCCGCTTAAAATCATCGGATTTTTTGTTTTTGCAAGAATTAATGTAACCCTTCAGCAGATTTGATTGTGTTTCGGCATCTTTAAGCAGCTCTTCATTAAGCATACTTTGAATTTGGACCCATTTGGCCTTAACATAGCTGATATCAACGTCCTTCCTGGCGGAGGGTGTTTGAAGTCTGTTTTCAAGAAATATATTTAACCTGTTTAATTCTTGTCTGTTACCTACATCAATCGTAATTATAAAATCAAAAATATCTTTAGAAGACGCAATATGCTCCGCTATGCGCTTGAGTAAGTCTGCATTGGGAATTTGTTTTGCATGTTTGAGGTAGTATGATGCAGAATCATCTTTATTTTGAATAATAAAATATTTTACTTTCTCAATATCTGATAATGAGTATGAATTTTCGACATTTTGAGCTGGTGCAGAAAAAAAGGTAAAGAAAAGAATCCCAAGAATAATTAACTTATTTCGCATACACTACTAAAATGTGGGTAAAAGTAGAAAGAATCTATTAGGGCTTGGTAGGAAAAATTCATTTCATTTTGTTAAAAGCACTATTACATGTAGCATCGAATAAATCTCCCTCAAGGTGTAATTTCGGAGACATTTTTTATAGTTGGCGCAAATTTTGATTATGATATTTTTAGTTGTGTAAAAGGAAAAGTGTTGACAGACAAGGGTCTCAAAGGATTACAGTAGCTAATTTATATGCGTTAAGATATGGGGTTCGAATCCCTTCTGGTCTTTCCCGATCATCCAAATTTTTATATAAACTTCTTGGCCATATTTACGTATTGAATACGCGTAATCATACATGACATATAATTCCTCAAAATCAATACTATCTTTACTGATATAAATATCGAAATAGAACCCAAGGTTGTCAAAATAATGCACTGGAATTTCATCCTTTACTTCAAACATAATATGTAAGATTGAATCATTGAATTTCACCTTATCATATAAATCTGTTCGTCTTGTATATTCTAATGCATCACGCCCCTTTTTGGCAACTTTGTAACATCCGTGAGAGCAGTATTTTGCATCGCTCCGCCTAGTGGATGGTATCATATTATGACACCCCTCTCTAATACATTCCATTATCTTTTAAGTTTAAGTGATTTTCTTAAATACTACAGTCCAAGAATCTTTCATCAAGTTCAAAGGCAATTCTAAACTTACTCTTACTTGGAAAATCAGTAATCATTAGTTGCATCAAGTAGGTTTAATACAGAATCTGTTCTATAAAAGATTCGCTTACCAATTTTCTGTGTAACTAAGTTGTATTGCTTTTGCATAGACGTCATTTGAGTATCACCATACTCAAAAAAATCCATCACAAGTTTTCTGGGCAACCACTTTTGCAACATCGGGTTTTGATTGTTGACTAGCTCAGAGATAACGTTAATGAGCACTTGTTCTTTTGACTGTTTTTCAACCAGGCTTTGATTATTTTGCATACAATCCTATTTACTGCAAATCAATCGCAAATATTAAAATAGAATGGAACCAAATTACAACAGAAAGTAAATTACTATAAATTACACGTTAAGAAGACTGACCACTTGTCGATATTTATATCGACTGTAATCTTGCCGATAGGAACTATAAAATTCAATATTCCCTTCTAACGATTTCTTTTCAAATTCTAGTTCTGAGAGCCAATCTAAATCAACAAAAAGCTGTACGAAAAAATCAAATAGAACAACATTGAGCGCTTTCTTGGCCAACTCAGATTTGAGAAAAATTATTGACCCAGCAATTTCTATAGCAAACATCTTTTCGAGTCTATCTTTTACAATTTCATTTAAAAACGTCTCTAATTGATTACCTGATGGATCCACAATAACTTGTAATTGTTGAATTAAAGAATGTAATTGCATGGATATCGAAATTTTCCGAATAGCGGTCTTCCTTTCAATACCTTTTTTTCTTCTTTGTAGTTTTTTTAATAAATCCAGAATTAATGGCCTTTCAAAATCTCCATTACTACCCTATTCATATTTAACCAACCCAGCCATTGCTGAAATTTCAATTTCAATCTTAAAATCTAAATAAATTGATATCAATTGGAAGATAACAGGTTCTAAGATTATTACAGGACCTAGCTTTTCATACAAAACATTTACAAGTTTGTTTAATTTTTCATATGAAATAAAATACTTCTTTAAACTACCTGTGTATATTACACTACCCAAATCTTTATATACATTCTCATCAGAAGTAAACTTAAGACCTTGAACTATAGAAATTAATTTTTCAAAGTATTCAACAGTAGGGGTATTTCCACTTTTGTTAATACTAGAACCTTTTATTTTTGTCCAATCCGTTTCACGAAGCTGCCCTATTGCTTCATTCTCAATATCTCTGAAGTATTTACTTAGTTTTTCAATTTCAATAATTTTTTGAGCATTAAATTCATCTATTCTTGCTTCAACAGTCGCCAGATCCATAATGCAGATATTTATCCAAATATACTTGAAACTTATTTTTCAAATTAAATAAAGATGAATCAGTAACTGATTTGTATATCCAAGACGTTTTCTTGCCTGTTGTCCATCCCATCATTCTACTTGCAACTATGTCGTCAGGAATCTCTGCCTGATCCATAAGTCCACTGCATGTATGTCTTCCATTATGCGAGGACATTTTCTTTGTAATCCCACAAATATCCGCCAAGCGCTTAATGTTAATATTTAGATGTGTCAAACTTCTTGGAGGGAAAACAGTACCATTTATATTCGCTTGAATATTATCCTTATAGCGATCCAAAATCAATTCAGCATAACTAACTAAATACTGTTCTACTGGCAAATCTGTCTTTATTCTTTGAGTCATTAATTTCGTACCAAATATATCTTTTGAAATATTAGCCCACTTCAAATTAAATATATCACCATAGGCAAGTCCAGAGAAACACCCAAAAAGAAACATGTCTCTATAAACTTCTAAAATAGGGTAATTTGACAAGTCTTTTTTGAAAATCTGGGCTACTTCCGTTATTGAAAGTTGTGGTTTCTTTTCTTTTGACTCCGTGATTATTTTAACACCTCTAAATGGATTCTTAAGTATCAGGTCCGCATTAACTGCGTATTCAAAAATTGCCTTAATTTTTATAACAATTGATGAAGCGGAAACCGGCAACATCTTTGTTTTCTTATTTTCATAATAAATGTTGGATAAGTAAATATCAAATTTATTTGCTTTCTCAAAATTGAATTCCTTAAGTTCCAATTTCAAGTATCCACAATCTTTTAAATAATTTTTGAAATGAGTGATTGACTTTCGGTAATTTCTCTTCGTTCCTTCTTTTAATCTTGAAGATCCATTTATATTATCTAAAAGATACGAATCGATATATTTCACTACAGTTAATGGTATAACAGCTTCAACAATAGCTGTTTTACCAATCAATTTATTCAAAATTTCTTTTGCAGTGTATGAAAGGTGAACATTGTTTAATGCTAAGAAATTTTCATAATCAGCTTTCGTTCGATTAATTCTCACATTTAATGGATCTCGGGATGGTTCAAATGATTGTGTTACAGCATTCCATTGATGTAGTTGCTTTTCAGTAACTTCTAGCTTTAAGCTAGCCTCAGCCTTCTGATTTTGATGTAGAATTCTAAGATACATTGGGATCTTTCCCGTTTTTCTACTTTTCTTGTCTGTCCTTGGATAAATTGTAATGGTGGCCATCTTCTAAAATTTTGGTGAAGGTGAAAATTTTGGTGAAGGAAAATGGAACCTAAAAGCGACATAAAGTGGGCTAAAGTGGGATTATGGAAAAACAAAAATCCCCGCAAATACTTGATTTGCGGGGATTCGTGCTATACTGTTGGTATTCAAGTGACCGCGTCAGGATTCAAACCTGAAACCTTCTCATCCGTAGTGAGATGCTCTATTCAGTTGAGCTACGCAGCCATTCCCTGTTTGGGAGTGCAAAGATATAAAACAAGATGTACTTTTACAAAATAATTCTTCAAAAAATATCAAAGATTTTTAAAAATAATCTGTAACAATGAATATTGAGATCTGGTCTATAGGCAGGGAAAGTGATTCTTTCATCAACGAAGGGCTCACTTATTACTTCCAAAAAACTAAGCCATGGAACCCGGTAGAACTTGTGGTATTGCAAATCCCTAAAAAAGCTGCAACCACAGATATTGCCCGCACAAAACTACAAGAGGAGGAAATGCTGCTCAAAAAATTACAACCTCACCATTACCTTATATTACTCGATGAGCGGGGCAAGATGTTAACCTCTCCTCAATGGGCACAACAGTTTCAACAGTGCATGAACCAGGGTGTAAAAACCTTAGTTATTCTTATTGGTGGCGCATTTGGCGTTACTGATGCGGTTAAACAACGGGCTAATCAGTGTTGGTCTTTGTCTAATTTAGTATTCCCCCACCAGATGGTGCGACTAATTACAGCCGAGCAGGTCTATAGGGCATTTAGTATCTTGAATAATTCCCCTTACCATCATTCATAATATATAAAACAATAAGCAGGAACAGCTTGCTGCTCCTGCTTATTGAAAAACATCTTTTACATTATTTACAACTAATGCACAATTTGTACCTTGTTAGTATAGTTGATAGACACTGATTTTACTTTTAAAATATAGAGTCCATCAGCAAGTGCAGATACATCAATAGCCAGACTTCCTGTACCCACTGTACCCGGCTTGAAATTCATAATTGTATTATAAACTTCCTTTCCTGAAACATCAGTTATTACTATAGCAGCTTCTTCTGCCTGCACAATATTATATCCGATATTTAGCTTACCCTGAACCGGATTTGGAAATACAGTTACACCTGTCACTCCAGAGCTGACACTAGCTATACCAACAGGCACAGGCGTTATAGTATGTGATATTGTATGTTCCTTAAAGCCGGCAGTAGTCATTGATGGTGTTGCCGCTGATATGGTAATACCTGTGTAATTGGTTGTTACATAGTTAATCAACTCAGGATGCACATAATATGTACCATAAGGCAAATTGCTGAATGAATAATTACCGCTGGCATCAGTAACTACAGATTGTACTGCTTTATTTGTTGCCGCATCTACAGCATATACTAACAAACCAACAGCAGGCACTGTACTTGTTGTACCCTTGTTTGCACCTGTAGTCACATTTCCTCCTATAAATCCTGAGCCTGTTGGCACAGTACCGGAAAGCATATATACATAGTTATTATCATCAAGACCAGATGCATGATTGATAACAGTAGCGGAACTCCACATCAGCGAACTGTCATGATAAGTTGGCGCATAACCATATACTGTTGGCAAAATATATTGAACCGCCACCTTCACTCTATATGCTCCGGCAGGCTCGTCAATAAACTCGTAATAAGCACCATTGTATACACCGATATTTGTTGAGTCAACGGCCTCTAGTATCATTGTTCCTGGATTGTGTTTTATCAACCATACTTTGCAAGAAGAAATTACTGAAGAGTCAGCAGGAGCAGTTCCCGGAAAAAATACATTACCTGATATACGATTTGTAACAGGAGGAACCACAACTATTGAAATACCACTAGATACAGTTGTAGAGCACTGTACTGTTCCTGAAAGCGAATCAACCCAGTTAACTGTTAGCGTAACTGTATATATTCCGCTTGCAGCGTAAGTATGATATCCTGAGCCATATACACTTGTAGTACCATCACCAAAATCCCAAGAATAATTGACCATTTGATAAGGATTAGGCGGTGTATTTATAGCATAATAATACCCTGATGCATCGATTGTAAAATTAGCAGAATTTAATGCACAATCCACCACAGTAGAAGCGATATTAACTGAATTGGTGTATGTGCAACCGGCCGCAGTAATAGTTAAAGTAGCAGTATAAGTACCTACACCAGTGTAGGTGTGCGTTGGTGTTGCCAGAGTGCTTGATGTACCATCACCAAAATCCCACAAATAAGATGTAACAGTTGCGCCAGATGGAGTTGACGAAGAAAAATCAATAACATCAGCTGAAGTACTTGAAGATACTACTGTTGCATTTACCAGCGTTCCGCAAGTAGGATAAGCAACAGTAACCAACTGCGAATCTACACCACTGCAAGTAGTTCCTAATAACGAATCACTTAACGACATAGTCATATACACCATATAACTACCTGGTGCTGTAAAATCAATAGATGCAGAACCATACATATACATCCAACCGGTTGTTGGGGAATACAATTGGTAAGTAACTGTTTGCCCAGAAGCCGGGGTGAATGCAGTTGTATTGGTAAAATCAACATTTAGCAAACTTGAACCATAAGGTGCAGGTGCATAAGTAAATGTTGGCGTGCATTGTCCAACAGCTAAATGCGTAACTACCAATGCAAAGAGTAAGGTAAATAGCTTTTTCATGTTATTGTTTTTAAATAGTATAAAATAATTTGAAGTGCTCTGTAATTATTATGACGGAGCATTAAAAGAAAATGTTAGTAATAAGACATAAAAAAGTGGGTAATCATTAACGATTACCCACTTTAATAACTCACAATTAATAGATTATCTTATCAAGGTCAAACTACCACTTTCTTCCGTAGTATGTCCACCACACGTATATCTGATGAAGTAATAGTAAGTACCCATATCTTGAGGCGTACCACCATAAGTACCATCCCATCCCTGAGTATCGGTGGTTGTAGTTTCATAAACTGTTGTACCCCAACGATTAACAACTCTGAATGCACTCAATGTATGATGTCCCGCAGTTATTGGTCTGAAATAGTCATTATGACCATCTCCATTAGGCGTAAATGCCGATGGAAAAGAAATAAGACAGCATTCGCTAGGACTATACAACAGACTATCTGAAGATTGACATCCGAATGGATCAGTAACAGTTAATGATACGTAACCCGGGAACATTATATCTGCAACAGCAGTATGTGCATTTACTGAACCAAGACCAGTAAAGAATGGTGCAGGTGCCCATGTATATGTGAATGTTGGGTCATTTACAGTCGCAACTAATGTTACAGTATCTCCATTGCATGCTATTGTGCCACCAGTGAATGTAGCTACAGGTGCTGCATGCACACGAATCGTATCATACATTGACTGTGAAGGACAAGTACTCTGAGCTGTATAACCGGTAACATGTACAACATAAACACCAGGGGTGTACCATGCTATTGAATAAGGACCACCATCACTAGAACTACCCGTAATGATTGTACCACCACCAAAATTCCATACATAATTACCTATTGCCGGATGGTAGGTGGTGCTTGCCAAAGCCAAAGTTAAAGTATCTCCAACACAAGCATTTGGATTAATATACAGACTCAATGTTGGTGTAGGCACTACATATATACTATTTATGGCAGTAGTACTACATCCATTGTAAGTAACGGTAAGAGATACAGTACGTGAATAAGTAGAATCAAATTGTATACCTACCGGACCTTGCACAGAGTCACTACCATAAGCGAAAGAAGCACCCACAGGTAATTGCCATAAATATGAGGCACCAGGATATGCAACACCGGTCGACATATACTGAACAGTATCGCTCTGGCAAACTGTACCTGCAGTTGGTGTAATCTCAACAACTGGTTTCACCTTTGTTGTCACATATAATGGAGCAGCACTACCTTGGCAGCCCAATACTGTCTGCGTAGCATAGTAAGTAACAACACCCGGAACCAATGTAGATGGAATAGGAGCAACAGATGTACCCGCTGTACTACCTGCTACATACCACAAGATATTTGAACCTGTAGCGGTTACAGGGACAGCCAAATCATATTGGCAATAAGCAACATCATTTGTTACTGGCGGAGCAGGTAAAGGATTAACTGTAGCTGTATAATAACCAGGCAATGAAGGGCAACCATTAAGTGTTGCAACTGCAGTATACATACCTGAGTTAGTTACATCAGCAGGATTTATAGACGGACTTGTAAATGAAGATGTAAAATATGACGGACCACTCCAGTTAAAGCTAGAACCTGACGGAACTGACGATGCTGATAATGTAAGCGTAGTACCAGTACATACCGGACTATTGCTTGTAATAACAGGCACAGATGGCGTTGGCTTAATCACAATATTAATACTGCCTGCTAGAGAGCTACAACCTGTTGCTGTTCTGGTAATTATACAGTTGTAAGTACCTGATGCAGAAACATTCACACCTGTTCTAACTGGGTTTTGTGCTGTAGAAGTAAAACCACCCGGGCCTGACCAGTGATAAGTAATTCCGGTATCAGTAGACGTAGCATACAAATACAACGTGCTATCAGCACAAATTGGAGCATTACTTGTAAGAATTGGAGCAGCAGGACCTGCACCATCAGGCAATGTTGCGGTCACAGTATTGGAAGGGCAACCATTTGTACCAATAACATAAATGTTACTGTATAGACCTGCATGCAATCCACTAATTGTAATCTGACCTATTGCAGTAGCAGTAGCAGTTACTGAAACTGGTGTACCATTATATAGATAGTTCACAGTATAAACTGAATCAGGAGTCAATCCAATCAAAGTGAATGAACCATCAGATACGTTACAAGCACTTGGGTTAATCTGAGTAATCGATGAAATAGTAGGTGTTGTTTTAATCAATACCCTAACTGTATCTGTTCCGGTACAACCCGCTTGTGTAATTGTAACAGTATATAAACCTGATGCCGTTAATGGCACATTGGTTATAGACGGATTTTGCATGGTACTCGTAAACGCACCGGGACCTGCCCAACTAAATGTAGGTGTTACAACAGTTATCGTATCTGTTGCATACAATAATAAAGTATTGTATTGACATACCGGGCTATTACTTGAAGCATGTACAGTAGGTAAAGAATTTACGGTAACAGTTATAGGCACACGTACACTTTCACCACAAATTCCAATGTGTTGGGAAACCCACCATGTATATACACCGGGAACATTTGTATTTGGAGTTGGGGCTGTAGTAGAACCAATACCACCTGTAGCAGCTGTATACCACAATAAATTAACACCCGTAGCCGTTAATGCCGGCGCAGCTGCAAATTGGCAATAAGTAAGATTGGTTACTCCCGGACCTGCACTGGTACCTGGCAAAACTGTGAAATGAAACGTATCGTTACCACACAATGCACCGCTGATTGGCACACCAATAACAGTATAAGTAGTAACAGCTGGTACAGTAGAAAGAACTAAAACAGTAGAAGTTCCTGTAGTACTGGTAAGACCAGACGCAGGAGACCAAGTCCAAGTATATGGAGCGCCGTTTGCAATACTTAAGCTCACTGAATCGACAGTAGCAGTGCATGCATTAAGCGTATCAGCACCCGGAAGTAATAAATTACTTCCTGCCATCACAGCAGGAGATGTTGCATTCAATGCACTATCCAAATCTGCTTGTCTCATAACGTAAGCAAATGTTAAATCAGCACTATCACCGGCTGCAATATTACCTAAATTATATACCAACCCAACACCATTATCACTTGTAGTTGTTGCACCTAATGCGTAAGTATAAGTTGTTGTTTGATTATAACAAGCTGCAAGATTATTATAGGGTGTAAGTGTATAGGGATCTAAAATAAAACACTTTGCACGGCAATCTTTTGTACCTAAGCCCAAAAATGCAGACGCATAAGTAACACCTTTAGCTGTTACCATCACCTTGTTTTGAGGATTTGGCAACTGGAATGCAATATTATTGATGGTTGAATAACTGAAAGTTTGCTCTTCTTCGTTATCCGGATCAAGAGTTCTTAAATAATACACGTTATTAGCTACGGCTCCACCTGTATTTCTGATTTTCACATTAACTGTAAAATATAGTTTTGTGGTATCAAATCGTGTTGTTTGCGTAATTTGTAAAGGATTGGTTGTAGCACCTTGCCAAACAGACGTAAGCACACTACCTGATGTACTGTATGAAAGTGTTGTACCGGATAAAGAACCGGTGTAACCTGTACCTGCAAAAGCAAGGTTCATTAACCAGGCATCACTTTGCACACCACCTACTTGTATACTCCACCCTTCCTGAGGACTACCCGGCAAGAAAAAATCTCCAAATTTTGCAGGTGCACCTACAGTCCATCCATCCATCGCAGGATCTGCTATAAAACCTACCTGACCGGAAAAATATGACGTGGCTGTACCCGGATCATATAAGGTATTCCCTGCCCCCGGGTGAAAACCTGCCGGAGCCGGTCGTGTGCTACCAAATGCACCGTTAGGGGCAAGACCTAATTCCAAAAATTTCCCCTTCAGAAAGGCACAGTCGCCAACCATTTGAGCGAAAGACGAATATCCGCTTAAAATCAGGCAACAGATTAAAGAAAACAGAGCAAAATTTTTCTTCATAAAACAGTATATATAATGTGTACCAAGTAGTTACTAATTTCTAATCATGGAAAACACCAAAAAACAACAAATAAAATAATATACTTCTCTTTTGTCGGTGTTTTACTAAAAGACCATCATTTTCTCAAAAAAGTTTGGTTAAAATGAAAATAAATTTACAAAAAATTAACTTAAAAGAAAGAAAATCGAAATTTATTCTATTTTTTTTCAATTGCAAAAAGTGTAGGGACAACAAAAATTATAAAAACTTTCCTGAAATAATCTGTTCATTGTTCACTTAGACACACAAACGCATAATGAAAAACCAAAAACTATACTATTACAAAACATTTATGTTTAAAAAGTAAACTATTGGATGCGCACATAACAAACTTTAACTTCGCACAAAAAATATTAGAATGAATTCCCAGAAAATAACCATGGGCAGTAATGGTCTGCTGAATGTTCCGGAAAATCCGATCATTCCATTCATTGAAGGCGACGGAATTGGGCCAGATGTATGGAATGCCAGTAAGATGGTATTGGACGCCGCTGTTAATATTTCGTATAAGGGAACCAGAAAAATAGAATGGAAAGAAATGCTTGCAGGCGAAAAAGCATTTAACCAAACCGGCCAATGGCTACCTGCAGAAACTCTTGACATAGCTCGTGAGTATCTGGTATCTATTAAAGGGCCACTGACTACACCTGTAGGTGGTGGCATTCGTTCGCTGAACGTAGCTATGCGTCAGGAACTGGACCTTTATGTTTGCCTTCGTCCTGTAAAATGGTATAAAGGTGTTCCTTCTCCGGTTGTACACCCGGAAAATGTAAATTTTGTAATCTTCAGAGAAAATACGGAAGATATATACGCCGGTATAGAGTTCAGCCAAGGAAGCCCTGAGGCTAAGAAACTACTCGACTTCCTCACAAACGAACTTGGAGCAGGAAAGAAAATCCGCTTCCCGGAAACTTCTGCATTCGGTATCAAACCGGTATCTAAAGAAGGCAGTGAAAGACTTGTACGTGCGGCAATCAAGTATGCACTAGAAAACAAACAACCTACAGTATCAATAGTTCACAAGGGAAATATTATGAAATACACTGAAGGTGGTTTCAAAATATGGGGATATGAGCTTGCAGAACGCGAATTTGGTGATAAAGTATACACGTGGGAGCAATGGGAGCGCGCCAAAAAAGCGAATGGCGAAGAAGCAGCAAACAATGAATTAAAAACTGCCAAAGCTGCAGGCAAACTTATTGTTAACGATGTTATTGCAGATAATTTCCTTCAACAGATACTGTTAGCACCTCAAGACTACTCAGTTATTGCAACATTAAACCTTAATGGCGATTATATTTCTGACGCTGCCGCTGCCGCTGTTGGCGGAATTGGTATTTCTCCGGGAGCGAACATCAATTACCTGACTGGCCACGCTGTGTTTGAAGCAACACATGGTACAGCACCTCGCTTTGCAAATACTAACACCATGAACCCATCATCTTTACTATTGAGCGGAGTGATGATGTTGGAATATATGGGCTGGAACGAAGCTGCACAAAGCATTGAGCGCGCATTGGCGACAACCATAAAACGTAAAAGGGTTACTATAGATTTCTACAACCTTATGCACGATGCTACCTTATTGAAAACCAGCGAGTTCGCAGAAGAAATCATCAAAAATCTGGAATAAACAGCAAAGCCAATATATAAAAATAAATAAAATAAGTGTTGCTACGGTAACACTTATTTTATTTTAAGGTTGTTTTCAGTCAAATAATTCAAAAATTACCTTTTATAGTTTTTTATCGTGTGTTTTTAAGTGTAAATTTGTAAGCAATTAATATTTTGATAATGCCACTTAACATAGCATCCTATATCGAGCATACAATTCTTAAGCAAACTACTACTCTTGCAGAAGTAGATAAAGTATGCGTTGAAGCTTCAATGGAAAATTTCGTTGCGGTTTGTGTACCTCCAAAATATGTTTTGGATGCAAAAAAACTGCTTGATGGCTCCAGAGTAAAAGTAGCGACTGTTATTGGGTTCCCATTAGGGTACAATGTTACCGACGTCAAATTAAGAGAAATAGACGATGCCTTATCAATGGGTGCTGACGAAGTAGATATGGTACATGACCTTTGTGCACTTAAAAATGGCAACTGGAAATTATTGGAAGAAGAAATAGCCGCATGCTTGAAACCGGTACACGATGCAGGTAAGGTAATGAAGGTAATATTGGAAACCGGTATACTTACTGATAGTGAAATCATAAAATGTTGTCAACTATACAGTAATTTTAAGATAGATTATATCAAAACATCAACTGGCTTTGCTGACATAGGCGCAACAGTTCATGCCATCAGACTTATTAAGAGCAATATTCCAGCTCGTATGGGCATAAAAGCATCAGGGGGTATCAGAAATTATGCTTTTGCTAAAGAACTGATCGATGCTGGGGCAACCCGTTTAGGCTGTTCATCAAGTTGGCAAATAATGAAAGAAAGCAGATTGGCGAACAATAGCTAACCAAAATACTCCTTATACAAATAGAAAAAGCGGCAATGGCCGCTTTTTCTATTTGTATAACATTTCAACTACTAATAATTAATTGTTGTCGTCCGCAGTTGGGCCATACATACCCGGAACAGGTATATTAAGCAAGCGTAGATATACGCTCAACTGCCCTCTGTGATGATATTGATGACTATATGCATAAGATCTTAGCACAACTGCTTTAGGCATAGTAAAAATAATATGTTCACCATTGCGCAAAGTCCAGTTATTCCCAAATTCTTCAGGAGCTGCATTAGCTAATATTGTTGCTGCTTCATCAACCTTCTTATCAAAAAACGAAAGTAAATCTTCTGTTTTATCAAAAACAGCTGGTTTAAACTCTCTGACAGCAAAATCAAGTTCCGGAGTGGTCATTATCATTGATATCCAACCCGGCAACTCTGCAACGTGCGCAGCCAATCGACCGATATTCATTGATTTTTCATGTGGCTTCCATGTACCATTTTCACATGGCACACGCTCCAGCATTCTACGTGTGCTCGCAGATTCCTGCTTTAACTCAGCAATTAAAATTTGATTAAGAGACATATCAAAACGTATTTTTGTGAAGGTAAATAAAACGCTTCACCCTAACAATATTATCAAGTGAAAATGACAATTCTGGGCACATTTAAAGCCAACTTAACATACCTGACAATCAATTTATTATTAATTAGTTGCGCTCAAAATCAACAAAATAAATCAGCTGATTTCACACAGGTAAATGTGAATAGCATTACCATCGCTTTTTACAATTGTGAAAACCTGTTTGACATCAATCACGAGCAGGGAAAAGAAGACAGAGATTTCACACCTGACGGAAAATATCACTACACACAAAAAATATATGAGCAAAAGCTGCACAATATTGCAACCGTATTGCAAAGTATGGATAACAAAAAACATCAGGCACCAGCTATTGCAGGTCTTGCTGAAATTGAAAATGATGGTGTACTAAAAGACCTTTGCAATCAACCCGAGTTAGCACCAATGCATTATCAACATATTTGCCACTTTGGTCCTGATCCAAGAGGCATTAATGTTGGCTTTATATATAACCCCTCTCTTTTCAAATTACTTAAAGAAGAAACAATCCCGGTTGTTTTTAGCAACGGTGCGCACTCCAGAGATATACTACACATATATGGCATTCTCGATGGCGACACGGTACATGTATTTATTAATCACTGGACATCACGAAGAGGTGATGAAGAAAAAAGTGAGATAAAACGTATAGCCGCAGCACGAATAAACAAAGAAGCTATGGATGCTATAACCTCTACCGACAAACATGCAAGAATAATTGTTATGGGCGACTTCAATGACAACCCAAACGACCAAAGTATACTCAGTACGCTTGATGCCAACCATAATATTAAAGAAGTTGAAGACACGGAACTATTCAACCCGTTTGCAGAAATTTACAAATCAGGAAACGGAACAGAGAAGTATAATAACAGTTGGAATTTGTTTGACCAAATAATAATCACAGGCTCATTTTTAAATTCAGCGAATGGACACCTACAATATAACAGTGCAGAAATTTACAACCCTGAGTTTATAACAGAAACATCTAAAAAACACGCACCTATACCTCACAGGTCTTTTGCCGGTAGCAGATGGATAAATGGCTATAGCGATCATTTCCCTGTTTTGATAACACTCACCAAGTAACAAATAGTACTTACGTCTAGGAAAACAGAAATATTCCACGCGAAGGCTGTAGTATTAACAATGCTTAGTAAATTTACCACACATCATAAACATCAAAATTGTCATGGCGCTATTTTCACAATTAGGTAATTATAAAAATGCAGGCTTATTTATCATGCGTGTGGGCATTGGTGCTATGATGGTATTTCATGGATTACCTAAAATTACCCATCCCGAAAAGTGGGCAGGTTTAGGCTCAGCAATGGGATCATTACATATTCACTTCTGGCCAACATTTTGGGGATTTATTGCAGCACTCACAGAAACTATAGGGGGCTTATTTTCGATACTCGGGCTATGGTTCAGATTGGTGAGCCTGTTTATGATATTTTTGTTCATAGTAGCCACTTTACACCATTTTGATACTGGCAGTAGCATAGGCGAAGCATCCGAAGCAATCGAATTGGGATTTGTATATATTGGTCTGTTATTTTTAGGCCCTGGACGTTTCTCTGTTGATAAAGGATAAGCTAAATAAAGTGCGCTTATTTCCTGATTAGATCGCATTTTCACATTTCTTTAAGACAAACCAAGGCTTGTTTTACTATCACATTATATTTACCACATACATACAAAACCTGTTTACGGCTTTTTAGGTTTAATTTTGCATTCATGAATAACAAGAAAACAGGCGTCATTCTCATTACTTTCTTTATTGTGTTGGGTATTTCTTTTCTCGGTTACTATTACAAAGTAAGCCATGGTGCAAAAAAAGTGATGCTCCCCATAATTGGTGCAGACCAAAATCACCATGTTCAGCCATTCTCTTTTAAGAACCAGGAGGGCAAAGTGATTACCGAAAAAGATGTACAGGGAAAGATATGTGTTGTGTCTTATTTCTTTGCAACCTGTAAAGGTATCTGCCCGAGAATGAATGAGAACATGACAAAAGTATACAAAGCGTTTCAAGGAAATAAAAACGTTATTATACTATCTCATACCGTTGACCCGAAAAAAGACACCGTAGAAGCACTAAAAGCATATAGTCTCAGATTTGATGCTGACCCTCAACAATGGATGTTTCTAACCGGCGACAAAAAACAACTCTATGATATGGCACGCTATAGCTACCTGATTAGTGCTGAAGATGACACCGCAGGTGTGAAAATAGAAAGTGACTTCATACACGACAAACACTATTCTCTCGTTGACAAATATGGCCGCATAAGAGGTTTTTATGATGGGTTGGATCAAAATGACATCAACAAACTGATTAGCGACATCAATAAATTACTGCAAGAAAAGGAATAATAGATCAATCTATTTCGACTTTAACAAGAAAGGGAAGCCAATTGCTTCCCTTTCTTGTTAAAGTCACTTGACGTCATATTCCTTATACATGAAGCGTAAGCCCCATCAAAAGCCAACCTAAAACTATAAGCGGAGAAGGTATTTTACTGAAGTATAATAGACAAAAAGTTATAACCACCACTACAATGTTGCTCCATTCAAACTGTATAGACTGAAATAATACGATACCTGATGCCCAGATTATTCCTACAATAGCCGCATTTATTCCCTCCAAAGCCCTGAAAATGATTACATGGTGCTTCAGGTTCTCATAAATAGGGAAGAAGAAAAACAACAATAATGTACTTGGCAGAAAAACAGCTACAGTAGCAACAGCACAACCTATTGCTTGCCACATTGGTCCTTCACCGCTCATGGTTACACCACCAACATAAGAACAAATAGAGAATACCGGCCCGGGCACAGCCTGAACCATACCATAACCTGTGAGTAACTGTTGTGCACTTAATGTAACAACTGCATGATGTTGTGCCGGCATACTTACAAACTGGTAATACATCATAGGCAGCAATGCCTGTCCCCCACCAAAAACGATTGTACCGAATCTATAAAAATTTTCAAAAAGATTATATACACGCCCATGGCTCCAGTGCTGCTGTTTAGAAAGGCCGCTGACCACACCCGCCCCTATAAAGAGTAGAGCAAACAGCCATAAATTTATCCAATTTATTCTTTTAGGCTTTTGTTGTGTACCGGGTATACGGCGATTACTGAAATTACTGATAGTACCGGACAACAGCAGTAAACAAGGAAAAACCCAGGGCGATTTAAAAAAGACAGTTGCCAAAATACTACCTATCATAATAGCAGTAGTGGCTACATACTTAATACTGGTCCCCATCATCTTAGCCGCAGCATAACACACAAAGCCTACCGACATTGGCTGTATGTATGCAAACAAGTTGAGTGGTAAACCCTTGCCATGTATGGACCCGGGGGTGAAGTAAAAAATGAGAAATGAGAACAAACTCATGATGAGTGCCGCCGGCAATACCCATAACAGCAAGGTAATACATGCTAATGGAATGCCGCCACGTTTCATGGCTATCAATGTTACTGTTTGGGTAGAAGAGGGCCCCGGCAACATTTGGCAAAACGCATTATATTCCAGTAGTTCATCTTCTGTCACATCCTTTCTTCTTTGCACAAAAGTTTTCATCATCATACCCATGTGCCCCTGTGGACCGCCAAAAGCGGTAAAGGAATAAATGAATACTGATTTTAAAAACGGAACGTGACGCAGCAGCATTGAATGCTTAATTTGGCAATGAAGATAATTACAAAAAACGAGACCAAAATTATTGCAATAAATTCAAATATAATAAACATCAAATAATATTGGTTTACAAATTGTAAAATATCCACATTAAGCAAAATACTTTTCTTACATAAATCAATTACTGCTTTGACCTTTTAACATAAATAATTATCTTGCAGCCGAAAAATAGAACAATATGAACCATTTGATGCTTAGTGCATTTTACGATAATATCAATAAGAATGTAGGTCCTACTTTGATGTGGGTATTCAGTATCTTATTGACAATAGAACTTGTCTACGTAATGGTAAAATATTTAGGTACAGGAGACAAAAAGTAATACACCTTGTCTGTACAATCCCATATTGCCCATATTCGTCAGGACTACTGTTTAGCTGCGCTCGATGAGCAAACAACAGGAGACAATCCGATACATTTTTTTCATAGGTGGTTTGATGAAGCCCTGACGGCTCAATTAACAGAGGTCAATGCTATGACCTTAGCAACGGTAAGTGCTGATGGTAAGCCACATGCACGTATCGTATTGCTGAAGGGAATAGAAGATGGGGGATTTACCTTTTTTACAAATTATAGCAGTGCCAAAGGCCATCAAATCGAAACTAACGATAAGGTGGCTATACTTTTTTTCTGGAAAGAGTTGGAACGTCAGGTACGTATTGAAGGTACTATTCAGAAACTTCCTGAAGCAGAAAGCGACATTTACTTTAACTCCCGCCCCGAAGGAAGTCGCCTGGGCGCCTGGGCATCTCCTCAGAGTCAGGTAATTACAGATAGAAACATTATAGAGCAAAACTATGCTACCTACGAAGCAAAGTTTGCAGGTGGTGCTATACCTCGCCCTGCACATTGGGGAGGTTATAATGTAATGCCGGAGCAAATAGAATTTTGGCAAGGTCGCAGTAACCGTATGCACGATCGTATTCTATTTACAATAGACGAAACCGGAGAATGGAACAAAAGCAGGTTAGCTCCATAACTATCCTTTCTTTATAAAATCTTTATACTACCGGCTATACCTTTTATATTGCCTTTGCATACCTGCACATACCTTTGTGTAATAATAAAATGCAATGGCAAATATTCTATTAAAGAAGATTAGCACACCGAAACAGATTCTGATTAGTATTCTGACTGTTTCTGTTGTATCGGCAATCAGCTATTTTCTTTCAGAGTATATGGGTTACAGGGTTGTAGCATTTGTGCTACTCATTACTGTATCATTAATAGCCATGTTTTTTGAGATTCTCCCTGTTTTATTAACCGCTGTGCTAACAGCATTAATTTGGGACTATTTTTTCATACCACCACACTTTACACTTCAAGTTGCTTCTGCTGAAGATGCAATTCTCTTATCCATGTACTTCGTCATTGCAATGGTCAATGCAGTACTTACCTATAAGATAAGACAAATTGAAAAAATTGCCCGACAAAAAGAAGAGAAAGCAGGCGCAGTAAAATTATACAATACATTACTCAATTCTCTTTCCCACGAGTTACGCACACCTATTGCAGCTATTATTGGCGCAACAGACAATTTGCAAACCGGTAGTAATAAACTCACCGCACAACATAGATTTGAACTAATCAATGAGATATCTAAAGCGGGATTAAGACTGAACCAACAAGTCGAAAACCTACTCAATATGTCTCGTTTAGAATCGGGATTTGTGCAACCCAAAAAAGATTGGTGTGACATTAACGAGGTAATATATGAAGCTGTAAAAAGGATTGAGGAAGATAATGCACCGCAAAAAATCAGTATAAATATAAACCCCGACATCCCGCTATTCAAACTGGATAAAGGTATGCTGGAACAAATCATATACAATCTCCTCACCAACGCTGTTAGATATACTATTGCAAATAGTAAAATAAGCATAACAGCTATGTGCTATGCCGATGTACTTCAACTAATAATAGAAGATGATGACAAGGGCTTCCCCGAAGAAGAAATAGCCAATGTTTTTGATAAATTTTACAGGCTTAAAGATGCTAAAACCGGAGGCACAGGATTAGGACTATCTATTGTAAAAGGCTTTACAGAAGCGCTATCAGGCTCAGTTGCCCTAGAAAACAAATCAACTGGCGGAGCAAGATTTACCATAAATATACCTGCAGAAACGTCATACTTAAAAAACCTTAAAAATGAATAAGCCGGGAATATTAATCATTGACGATGAAGCGCAAATGCGCAAGCTGTTGGAGATAACCCTGCAAAGCAACGACTATATTGTAAGACAGGCATCAACTGGCAAGGAAGGTCAGATTATGGCCGCAAACCACCCTCCTGATCTAATCATACTAGACATTGGCTTACCTGATGAAAGTGGTCATATCATATTGCAGCAACTCAGGGAGTGGTATACCAATCCTATCATCATTCTCTCAGTACAAAGTAGTGAAGAAGACATAATAAAAGCTTTGGATAATGGAGCTAATGACTATTTAGTAAAACCATTCCGCACAGGGGAACTTTTGGCACGTATACGCTCTGCAATTCGCAGCAGCACTGCAGAAGATAACGAACCTATTGTTTCATTCAATGATTTACAGATAGATCTTTCTTTAAGAACTGTAAAGAAGAACAACACAGTCATAAAACTAACTGGTACTGAATATACATTGCTTGCACTTTTTGCAAGGAATGAGGGTAAAGTTTTGACACACCATTACCTGCTTAGGGAAGTATGGGGCCCGGGATATATTAACCAATCGCAATACCTGAGAGTATTTATAGCACAACTAAGAAAAAAGATAGAAAATGACCCTAATAGACCGGAGCACATTGTTACTGAATCAGGCATTGGGTACAGGTTTGTAAGCACAGAATAAGACAATCATACATATCAATTTTACAAAATGAAATCAAATAGTCACAATTTGAACAGGGTGAGTACTGCCTCATTGTTAGTGGCCCTCGGTATTATTTATGGAGATATTGGCACAAGCCCACTCTATGCACTCCGGGCAGTAATAGGTAACAGACCTATCACAGAGATGCTCGTGTATGGCGGCGTGTCATGCATTTTCTGGACATTGGTATTTCAGACCACTGTAAAGTATATATGGCTAACTCTACGAGCCGATAACCAAGGTGAAGGTGGTGTATTCTCCTTATATGCATTAGTAAGACGTTATGGTAAGTATCTGGTAATTCCTACCATACTAGGTGCTACTACCCTACTTGCAGATGGCATCATCACCCCACCTATATCTGTAGCCTCTGCTATTGAAGGATTAAATTCAGTAAGCGGCTTGGAGCATATCATAGTGCCTGGCAATAACCTCACAATTGGCATTGTTGTATTTATACTATCCGGTCTATTCTTCTTTCAACGCTTCGGCACACAACTTATAGGTAAGACGTTCGGACCAATCATGACTGTTTGGTTCACTATGCTGCTTGTGTTTGGTGTTACAAACATAGCAGGAGACCCCGGAATACTCAGAGCATTGAGCCCACATTATGGCTATGAATTGTTAGTACATTATCCACAAGGATTCTGGCTCCTGGGTGCTATATTTCTCTGTACGACAGGTGCAGAAGCATTATACTCAGATTTGGGACATTGTGGCATAAAAAACATACGGATCACATGGGTATTTGTAAAAATTAGTCTTGTAGCCAACTATCTGGGACAAGCCGCATGGATCATGCACCAACAAAGCCACGCAATTGGCGACAGCAGCCCCTTCTTTGAAATGATGCCACATTGGTTCTTGTTACCGGGTATCATCATTGCTACTGCGGCTACAATCATTGCATCTCAAGCACTTATCAGTGGCTCATTTACGCTCATCAGTGAAGCTATGAACCTTAACTTCTGGCCTAGAGTTATTGTGCGTCAACCTACAGATGTCAAAGGGCAAATTTATATTCCAAGTGTAAACATGATACTATGGATAGGTTGTGTATTAATGATTATCTATTTCCGCACTTCATCTCACATGGAAGCCGCATACGGGTTCTCTATTACTGTAGCTATGCTGACGA
The DNA here is from genome assembly GCA_947454715.1 of Chitinophagaceae bacterium. Lineage (GTDB taxonomy): Bacteria > Bacteroidota > Bacteroidia > Chitinophagales > Chitinophagaceae > Flavipsychrobacter. The sequence goes on along the minus strand of CANGMZ010000002.1, from coordinate 47,156 downwards.
CAACATTTTTACTTAGCTACTACCTACTCTATATTCGTAAATGGCACCCGGTATTTGTAGGTATGATAGTCATGTTATTTGCAGTTATAGAAGTATCCTTCTTCATAGCCAATGCAGCTAAAATAAAAGAACGTTGGATGTTCCTTTTCTTTGAGCTGTTCATATTTATGACTATGTACGTGTGGTACTATGCAAGGAAAATCAACAACAGACATGTGAAATTTGTGGACCTCGGCAAATACACACCGTTACTTACTGAAATGAGTGAGGATGACGACATTCCCAAATTTTCTACACACCTTATCTATTTGACAAAAGCCAATAGTCGCACACAAATTGAAGACAAGATCATCAAATCCATCTTCGCAAAAAAACCAAAACGTGCTGATGTATATTGGTTCCTGCATATCAACAGAACTGAAGAACCATACACGCTGAGCTATGATGTATCTGAATTAGTTGATGACAAGGTGATTAAAGTAAACATCAATCTAGGTTTCCGAATTCAACCTAAAACTGAGCTATACTTTAAAAAGATAGTAAAGGAATTGATTGCGAATAAAGAACTCAATCTTCATATACGTCATGACGGCTCATCAAAATACAATACCGAACCGGACTTCAAATTTGTAGTTATTGAAAAATTCCTTTCTGTTGAGAATGAGTTCTCAGTAAAAGAAGGCCTATTACTTAACTCCTATTTCCTGCTCAAAAACATGAGTTTGAGTGACGAAAAAGCTTTTGGATTAGATAAAAGTGACGTGGTTGTAGAACATGTGCCACTAATCTATCAACCAATCCAGAACATTGAACTTTGTAGAAATACACATTAACTTTATACTCGCTAACCAATCTCAAACTCAAAAAACAACAAAATGAAGCAAAGCTACTTGAAGTTAAGTGTAGCTGCCCTGATGCTGGCATCAATGCAGTGTTCTTCCCTTAGTGCATCGGCACAAGTTGCAGACAGCATGGAAGAGGCAACGTTAAAACCAAAACCTGCTGAACCGTTTGCATTCGGCGACTTCACATGGGTACAAGGCACGAACAGACAGCACAGTTCATTACTTGATTCAAAATACTTTACTGGCGGTCTTACTATTGACTGTAATTACAATTACTCTTTCAATCACCCTATAGATCATAGCACTTCTGGCTCAACTGCCACTTTCAGATCAGACGAATTTAATCTGTCTTATGTTGAAGCAGGTGGAGAAGTACATGACCCTAAAAGCGGAGCACATGCTAAACTTATGCTGCAATTCGGCACAAGGGCAACAGGCATTCCTCGTAATGACAATACTACTTTAAGAGGGCAATATGATCTGGCTAATGCATTGCGCTATGTAACTGAAGGATATGCGGGTATGCACTTCAACAAGATGCACGGCATCAATCTTGACTTTGGCATCTTCAAATCTTACGTAGGTTTACTGTCTTATAACAATTTCGAAAACTGGAACTATCAACCATCTTATACATCAGACAACACGCCATGGTTTTTCACCGGTGCTCGTTTACAAATGTTCCCAACAGAGAAGTTGAAAATAGAAATATGGGCCATTAATGGCTGGCAGAGCTATGGCATGTTCAATGAAATGCCGGGCTTAGGTTATCAGTTATTATGGAGACCTAATTCCTCATTGTCTTTGACACACAGCTCATATTTTGGTTGGGATACACCTAACACTCCAGACCGCCTCCGCTTCCACACAGATAACAGTGCTATTGTACGTTACCTGAACAGACCAACTAACAAGTTCATTTCAAAAGCGGCATTCTCACTTACCGGAGATCTTGGCTTTGAAAATGGCGCCGGTGTTGTCCCTTTTAATGGTACTGCTGCCACACCTGCTCAAAACTTTCTAAGCCTTATGGCTTATAACCGTTTCTGGTTGGGTAAATCACAACAATTTGCATTCACTTGCGGTGGTGGTTACATCAATAACCCGGGTAGATATCTGGCATTGTTACCTGCCGGCAATGGTGTTATGACACAGAACCCTGGCGATAAATTTGAAGGTTGGGATGCATCTGCAAATGTTCAATTCATGCCTAATGAATATGTAACATTCGGTGCAGAATTTGTTACCCGTCACACCAATGTACCTTACTTCTCAGGTCATGGCGGAGTTACATCACCTAATGGCTGGAACGCACCAATAGGCAATCCTACAGGTTATGTTGCAGATCTTGTAAAGGACGAAAACAGAATAATATTATCAGCAATTTTCAGATTCTAATGATCTATAAGATAAAAAGAGAATGGCTATCCGGTATTGGATAGCCATTCTCTTTTTATCTTATAAAAGCAAACATACTTTAGGTATCGTGCTTACATTTTCTTTATTGTACAATTCTTAATAAAGCTATCCGTTAGTGTACCATCACCTGATACTGATATTTGATATTCACCACCACTCATTCTACTATTGGCCAATACGCTTGATGCCGACTTCTTGAACCAAAGTATAAACTTCTTTGCATCTTCATAGTTATCAAACAGGAGTGTCCCCTGAGATAAAGGACCTGCAATGTTAATATCACTTCTTTCATCTGAGATCTTCCACAACTTAGCGCCCAACTGCCCTTTTGAAACAACCACCATGTCATTGACACTACCCTTTCCCTTCACTACTATCACTTCATCGTCTGCCTCACTGATGGTTTTATCTCCGCTGGCTACATGCCTTACTGTAGCTTCATAAGTGCAGGTATAAGTCATGTCTTTGGCTGTTGCAGGAACACTTACTTTCTGAAAATTAATAGTAATATCACTTGGTGCTACCAATGCTTTCTCTCTGTTATACAGATTATGAAAACTATAAACGACATGCTCATTCATACTGCCTTTGTAATCAAATTCAACATTGGCAGTGACATTACCGGTAAGATCATTATCGCTTCTATCAACAACCTCTATATCCAAACCATCAGCAGTGATTACTGAAGAAAGTGAAACAGGCTGAGCACCTGGGTTAGATTTAATTTGTGCTCCACTAAATCTGTAATCTCCACTCAATTTATTACAAGACACAACTTTCATTTCTCCACCATCAGTTGGTCTCAATGAAATATTCACTTTCATTATCCTATCTGCCGGACTCAGGTGAAGGTTATCTATTGAAAACGAAAGATGCTTATTAAATTTAGTATGGTTAGAAGCAACATGTGGCTTATGTGCAGGTATTATCTCCTGCGCCAATTTATTGTAAATATCATCTGTTGATTCTTCGTTATCTGCAATAGCTTCTATAAGCTGCTTTTGTCCTTCACCTGACAATGAAAAAATATTCTTTGCAGGATCAGATGGTGTTTCCTTGGGTTTATTAGACAAATCTGTAGCAGAGCCTACAACTGATACAAAGTATTTAATGCTATCCTTGGTAGCACTGTAATTGCGCACTGCATAGCTTTTATATCTAGCCGGTAATTTCTTTGCCAAGAAACATGAACCCAAAGACAAAGTAGTACATACGACTAAACTCACACGAACAAATTGCTGCATATTTTCAATTTTGATACAATTTAAATCATTCTCCTAACATAGAATAGCATTAAGAATTATGCTTTTATTTCCTGTTGGCATTACAAATACAACTACTTAGAAATCAATACATAAAATGGTTATAACTTCCTCAATTAGTTATCTGACAAAGCTATTTTATTGCTATCCCCACCTTTGTCCATGTTTTCGTACTCTTATATAGAGACTCCATAAGATTAGCATTGGGATCGTAAGGGCTACCTTGGTTTCCTCCTCCGCCATTTCCAAATGACATACCCATTCCCATTCCACCTATGCCTATGCTCGGCCTGAAACCACCTCTTCCTCTTACCCTTGCATTACCTGCAGTCTGCCCCGCCGGTCTCTTAGAACCTGTTGTTTCAAAGCAAATATTTATTTGCCTGTGCATGTCTGACCTATCCACTTTGGACTTAAAATAAAATGCTCCAAACGGAATTTTAGCTTCCCAGATCAACTCATTATCCTGATCCATGCTCATGCGCACAACAATACCACATGAATTTTCAGCCTTAATAGGAAATTGCAAATTACACCCTTTAAAGCCCTGTAATGAATATTCGTCGGCAGCCTCTATCGTTTTCTTCACGTTTTGCTGCATTTCTATCAATCGTTTCTGTACTTCTACGTTGGCACCCGGGTCTTGATCTGCTATATGCGCTCTGGCATAACCTGTTCCATCCGCATTGTGTTGCTTACCTTTATAAACTGCAGGAATAGGATAGTTAATTGCAGTTACCTCTTTTTCAGTACCCGACTTATCAATCCACACTGTTAAACCACCTTCTAATATTTTTAGCTGCGTTGCGGCATCACCTGTCTCTACAGTTATGTATAAGTTCTCACTGTCATTACTAACAGCATAACCAAGCATAGCCTTATCATCATAATTGGGATATGGTGTATGCCAGTCATTGCTGCTACCATCTATTACTATCGGTTCGACGGCCCAAACACCCGCAATTTTTTTAGTACCCTTATGACCGGCCACGCTACAAGCATCAACGAATATCATTGCACCAAGCATAGCCCCCATTACAAATACTCTTTTATACATCTGTTGATTAGTTTTATCAAATATACAATTCAATTAAGTACACAACCATCTGCTTGTGGCAGATACATGATGCAGGTGCAACCTATCAGTTAATTTTAACAAATCTATCGGTCTGTAAACAACAAAGCCGGCATAATAGCCGGCTTCGTTGTTTCAGTAAGCAATACTTAGCTTTTACTTTCTTCCTCCTTCTTCTTTTCACTCATCATCTCCATCAGCTTCAATCCCATAAGACCATTCATAGACCCATCAGTACCATTGCCTCCACTAATAATAATATCTGGTATCACTTTAATGTTCTTAGCACCAATTTCTTCTGTGATCTTATAACGGGTAAAGTTATCACCACCCATTGCGCTTACCTGCAATTCATAAGCCTCTGCTGTACTCTTACCAATAGCCAGAATTTTCTCTGCTTCTGCATTACCGGTTTTTGATATTCTTTCCGCTTCTGCTGATGCATTTAATTTAGTTGATTCAGCTTGAGCACCTGCTCTCAGCTTAGTAGCCTCTGCCTCTGCAGTAGCACGCATTCTTGTAGCCTCAGCTTCTGCATTTACTTGTAACTTCAGACTTGCAGCATCACCTTCTGCCTTTTTAACTACAGAATCTGCTGTGCGCTGAGAAATTTCTACACTCTGTTGTGCTTTTACAATCTCACGTTGCATATCTGCAATCGCAGTTTCTTTTTCCATACCCTGTCTCCTTTCCTGAGCCATACGCTGTGTTTCATAAGTCTTTTCTTCTTCCTGCGCTATCTTACGATCGGTAAGTGTTTTCATCAATGCTTCAGGCGGTACAATATCACCAATAAGTGTATCTACTGCATTCACATTATACTCTTCCAATACCGCTCTGATATGTGCTCTCGCAGATTCTTGTCTTTCCTTACGTGTACTCAGGAATGATATTACATCACTGTCTTGTGCTGAGTTACGGAAATAGTTACCGATTGTCGGTTCCAATACTTGCGATACCAGATTAGTCATACTACCGAAACGTGCAATTACTTTTGGTGCATCATTAGCAGGTACGTGTATGATCTGTGCAACGTCCAAATTAAATGGGAAACCATCTTTAGAACGAACTGTAATGGTGGATAAATTCTTATCTAATGCATGGGCCTCACTGCGGGCATTGGCCCAGTTAAGCACCAGGTTTGTGGTTGGTACTAATTCCACCTTCATTGCATAACGGTTGATGGGGTATTTACCGGGGCCAAGTGGCTCCATCCATACACCTCTATGTCCCTTGCTTACAATGTTACCATGTTTAAAAGCAGCTCCGGTTACATCTTCTCCGTCTTCACCAATATAACTGATGCAAACACCTACATGACCAATTGGCACTTCTGTCATGTAACTCTCTTCTATCTGTATTGCCCATGTATTGATATAGTAAGAACCTGCTAGTATCACTTGAGGTTGTAAACCACGACATCCGCCATTCTTCAGGAAGCTATCAATATCCTGGAAGTTATTATGCCCGTCTACCATAGTACCGGCAATCTGTCCCTGAGATAACGGTGCACCATCAAGTGTTGTAACAATACCCACCATGCTCTCTCTGATAACGGTCTGCCCTACCATTGTTATCTCAAACAAGTACGAATTGATACGATAAGAACCTGCAGTGATAAAGGCAGTCTGCCTACCTCTCTGACCACCATTCTCAAGAAAGCTTTCGGCATCCTGAAAATTATCGCATTCCACCTTGCGGCTCAAAATACGACCGGTTGGTATCTCTGCACCGTCCTTAGCCAACACAAGTCCTATATGACCTTCAGGTATAACTGTGAATGCGCTCAACTCAATAGTATACTGCCAAGGCCACATAAACCAATACAAACCGGGAGCCAATGTCTTTGCCTGAAAACCCGCTTCGCCCTTTGTCGCAATAATTCTACCATCGGGCATTCTGCTAGTTCCACCTAGTGTAAATTTCTTCGTCACTAAACCGATGCTGCTTTCTGGGATGATTACCATACCGAAGAATACACGAAGAATGATCTTGTACAAAATAAGTGCAATGATGCACAGAATGATCCAGCCATAACCGGACATAAATCCTAAGAAACTCATAGTTTTAAATTTTAGTATGTGTATAAAAATGAAAAAACAAGGTAATGAACCGCTTGTGCGGAATTAAATTAAACGAGCAGGAATACAAAAGGACAATCCCTATGATGCTACACTTGGAGGATGAATCATCTTTTTGTGATTCACCATATTTTCCTTTATTTGGAAAGGCAGACTTATCACTGTATCTGAAACCTTTGCAGAAACCAGAGGTGAGAATGTGAAGGGCACTTTTGATATGTAGAGCGTAATAACACTCATAAAAAACGTCATTTAAATTGACGATGTAAAATTACAAAGGCTATATTATTCTCATAACTATTTACGCTATTTGTGAATCCTTTAACAATACATGGTATTTTTCAATACTCTATAAATACTTCATAGAAGCTAACGAACTATTACTGAATTCTCGTATCCCGGTGATCTCATAAATCATCTGCTCTTTCAGGAAATCAGGCATAGTAAACGCTTGCACAATATCATCCAATTCAACCTCCATTATCACTAATTGTATATCCTTAAAAGTATCTACTTCAAATCTCAATCCACCATCATGATACACAGATCTTGTCTTGCTTATTCCCTTTACTATTTCACCACAGTTGCCGTCAAATTCACTTTGTGTAATAATGTATTCTTCTTCATTATTTACACCACTTGACACTACAGTTTTTCTGGTCTTGAAATACTGTACGTTTGTGCCCGATACTTGTTGTCTGTAGCGCCATCCATCGCTGGCATACTTCTGAAATATCTCATACTCTTCCTCCGGCTGCACCGTTGGCTTAGCTCTCATAATATACCGACGTTCTATCTCTATATTGTTGTTGTTCATTGTTATAATATTAATCTACTGAATTCATTGACTCTTCCCTCTTATCAATTTCCCAAGTGGCCTATCCACAAAGTAATGCATACCAATTGTAGTGAGCATTAAAACAAGGAAAGAACTATAAAAAAACATTATCGGGTTCAATGTGTAATACCGCCCGTTTAATATTTCTAATCCCCGGTAAACAGGATATTGTAAAATGTAAACGCCATAACTTATCTCCCCTAAAAACACAAAAAACGGCAAGTCGAGGATTGGTGTTTTTGATTTCGCAAGCGCGATAATTAACAGTAAAAATAATGGAGCTAGTAACCCTGTATGATAACTCATGGACCCCGGCTTAAAAACGATTATTACCCCAATAATAATACTCATCAATACAGGAATATATCTTGGCCATTCTTTCTTATCAGCTATTCTTGCATATAGATATCCACCTATCATTCCTGTCATAAATTGACTGACATGAATGACCGGATTAAAAAATATTGTGTCAACAATGTCATCACTCAGTTCATGCCTTTGCTCGTAATATTTTAAATGAAAATACTGCGCAGCAATAAATGCCATAAACCATATCAACAAAAACAAGTTACGCTTACGCTGCTCTAAAAAGAGCAATAAAGGAAATAACAGATAGAAAAATAACTCCACTGAAATGGACCATGCTGGCAGATTGAGTGATAGCGGATAGCTGGGAATGTATGACTGTATAAGTAATGCACCATACACAACTTGTTGGCGCATATTCAACGGCAATGGAGGTATCAAACATAATACGCCGACCGTAAGTAATAACCCCACATAATATAACGGTAATATTCTTGCTGCTCTTTTTCTTAAATAAGCACCATAATCAAGTGACTTATTAACATGCGCATTGTACAAAACAAAGCCACTTAACACAAAAAAGTAACTCACGGCAAGATTACCATTACGAAAAAAGACTGGTGCTAAATTAAAAGGATAAACATTCCACCCATAGTGATGAATCACAACTAATACTGCAGCTATTGCTCTTGAAGATGTGAGTGCTACAATTTGTGGTCTGTCTTGGATATTCAATGTTTAGTACTGTATTAAGAACTGAAAGTACAAAATGTGTACAAGAATCTTCAGCTCACCAATTCAACCACAAAGTTTTACCACTTATAAAACCAGATCATTTTCCTGTTGTAATGGGAAATGTACTGTAAAATTTGTACCGGAATTTATTTTACTGGTAATATTCATGCTTCCTCCATTACCGTAAACAAACTTATTGATTAGCTGCAACCCAAGCCCTGTGCCCTTTTCACCAACAGTACCAATCGTTGTGTTGTGTTTCTCTTTATCTATAATCTTTTGTATCTGAATATCACTCATTCCTACTCCGGTATCTATTACAGACAATTCCATAAACCTGCCATTCAGTTTTGCAACTATACTTATTTGACCGTCAACAGGGGTAAACTTAATCGCATTTGCAAGTATATTTCTCACAACTGCATCTATCTGATTTTTATTACCGTAAACAGGCACTTTTGCCTGCATTTCCATATTTATTCTTATACTTTTTATCCCCGCGTTTTCTCTGAGTAATGCTATATTCAGCTGTAACACTTCTTCCAAACAGAATGCTTCTATATTGCCCGGTTCATTGATTTTTGACCAATGAATAAGGTTGTCTAACAAAAAAATAACTGACTGTAGCTGACTATTAATACGTGGCTTTAAATCAGTAAATTCCTTTAATGATATGCTGTCGTCATTCCACATGGAAAATAATGAATTAAGCGTATTAAGTGGCCCCCTCAAGTCATGAGAAATAATACTGATGACATTTTCTTTATTATCATCAACCAACTCTAATGCGCTATATCTATCTTCTATATTTTTTTTCTGATTGGTTATGGCATGTAATTGTGACGTAGTTTTATTTAATTTAAAAGCAAGAAAAATAATAAGACTCAATAACAAAAGAAAAAACAAAACAACAATAAGGCTTGACATTGGGGTATTTTTAAGGTGTATGTTTTATTAATAATCAATGTAAATCGCTTCACGAAAACAGTCAACAAACAAAATAGATTACAGCATACTTCATACGTTTATTTTAATTAACATAAAATATATTTAAACAGAAATTCTAATTTATTCCTAAATTAATATCACTTTGCAAGATTAGTTTTACTTAAGCGATACTGTTGTCGAATTTATTTGACAAACTTATCCTCTTTATAGAAGCAATTTAGCAGCTCAAAACAGCGACAGCACGCTACCGCAGCCCAGTATACTTATATGCAACCAAGGATAATTATTGCCGATGACCACAGTATGATAAGAAAGGGTCTGAAATTGATTTTACAGACCAATCTTGGCTTCAAAAATGTTACAGAGGTAAGTACTTGCTCTGCACTAATGAATGAATTGAAAAAAGGAGCCTGTACACACCTTATTCTTGATGTAATTTTAACAGACTGCACTGCACTTGAAATTGTGCCAAATATCATCTCCCTTTATCCTAAAATGGAAATCATGATATTTTCAATGCAAATATCTGAAGTGTATGGTGACGTATTTAAGCAATACGGCATAAAATTTTATCTGAATAAAACACTGAATGAAGATGACACACTAACATATATGCGTCGCTTCCTACATAATTTAGAACCTATAGAAGGTGAAAAAAGAAACCCCACAAAAAATCCGTTTGCACTCCTGTCGCCACGCGAATTAGAAATATTACATTATCTGCTCAACGGTCATAAAACAAAAGATATAGCCATCACACTTAACCTTACCATGAGCACAGTCTCTACTATAAAGAAAAGGATATTTGATAAAATTGAAACAGACAACATGACTCAGGTGCTAGAGCTAGCCACCTTGTACAATATCAACTATTAAACTACCTGTCAACAGGCAGTAATATTGTCACCATTGTCCCTTTACCTTTCTTACTTTTAATAATGAACTTGGCATCTACTAGTTTTAGCAAATCTTTTATTATCAGATAGCCTAACCCGTTCCCCTTGCGGTTTTCAACGTTTGCAGATGAGACAATAATGTTCTCAGACATTACATTCTTTATCTGATCCTCACTCATCCCCTGCCCTTCATCTTTCACCTTTATCAATATACCTTTATGGCTCTTACCGCCACTAACGGTTATATTGCCCTCTTCCGTAAAATTGAGCGCATTAAGAATAAGATTATACAAAACTATTTTAATAGGCTCTTGATATTGGTACAGTACAAATTCATTGTGTATCTCATTAATAAATGTGGCCTGCTTCTCTCTCGATATGGTCTTGAATATTCTAAAAATATTTTCTGCCATCTCGTGCAGGTTAAACTCTTCCTTCATTAACCTTCTGTTCTCATTCTGATACTTGATCCAATTAAGTATATTCGTTGATAACAATTCCAGTTCTTTAGAAGAATGTGATACTTCATCAAGTATTTCCCTACGCAACTCAGCAGGTATTTTATCTTCCTCGTCTATAAGATTTTTTGTAGATAAATGAATAAACCTAAGCGGACTGATCAGATCATGACTGATAATTGAAATTAATCTTGTCTTGATCATATTGTTACGCTTCAGGGCTTCGTTTTTCTGCTCTATCTCCCTTATTTTTCTTTGTACAAGCAGCTTTAGTATTTTCTGCCTGACCAAAAATCTATGAACAATTTTACCTGATACATAAACCAGAGAAAGTATACAAAATAGAATCAATAATATAAGAATGAGCTTTCTTTCATTAAAGTATCTTCCTATTATTATTAAAATATCGTTGATCATTGATTTACTTATGGTTTATACTATTACAATACACACTACCATACCACACAAATAACCGCGCCAAAGGTATCTCGTTATACTTAAAACAAAAGCATCATTTACCAATATTTATAACTTATTTTTTATGCTCTTGTGTATAATGAACATAACAAAAAAAGTGTCGACACTTAAACATAAAAAACAAATAAATTCGCATTATGAATATTGAAGAAATCAGAATTTATGCTTTGTCAAAACCTCAAGTAGAAGAAGGTTTCCCCTTCGGTGAAGACACACTGGTTTTTAAAGTGCAAGGGAAAATATTTCTACTGATGAGCCTTGATACGCAACCACCCCGATTTAACGTAAAATGTAACCCCGAGAGAGCTATAGAGTTAAGAGAACAACATGACTGTATCTTACCCGGCTACCACATGAACAAAAAACATTGGAATACTATAATCGTTGATAATTCTCTTACCAATAATGAGCTAAAAGAAATGATAGATCATTCCTATCAATTGATTTATAAACCGGCAAAGAAAATGGCTTAATTTTTATTTATTGCATTACCGATAGACCTAACAACAAGCAACAAAAGCACTATAGCACTTCCAAATAACGCTAACCAGAAAGGGATCCCGGGGACCGTGTGCAACACTAATCCCTGTGCTGCAGCAGCATGCGTGGCTATTATCTGTGCAGCAAGCGCTATTAGCATACCAGTAGCAAGCACACCTATGATTAATGGGATAAAACGACCAATCATGAACCGACTAAGCATCCGGGGACTATAGCCAATTTCTATCAGTAATATCAACGATCCTTTCGCATTTGCGATAGTCAACTCCACGAAAAGAATAAATACTAATATACCTATTCCCATAAGTAACACTGCCAATACCCCTGTAGCTGTAGTGACCACTTCTACTATAGATCTGATTTTACTCCACCTTAGGCTTTGGCTATTGGTAGTAAGGTTATTACGCTGTAAGAATTTAGAAAACTTTATATCCGAAGGATCTTTCACCTTGAGTATTAACTGCGATACCCCACCATTCTTTTGTTTTCCATATTTACTGTTACCATAATCTATAAAAGACTGCGGAGCCATAACAGAACTGATACGATCAGAGAATCCTACAACATGTGCGGTATATACTTCCCCGCCTTCACCTGGCCCCACCTTCAAATTTAATGCTAATAATTTCACAGAAGACTCTGATAATTGGGGCAATCCCTGACTGGGTGCAAACACATAATTATATATATCCAGAAACTGAGACGACATAATAATTGGTAAATCTCTACTACCTGGCTGCCACTGCCAATCTTCGGGTTTATGCTCTAAAAAACTATCCGGCACACTCTCTAAAGGCAGCTCCGTGGCAAACGCCAGATCTCCACCCATCATTGCAAATACCGGAAATTGGTTAGATGTTATCATGCCAACTGATTGCACCTGAACTGCTTGTACTACTGAATCAATATCGTTAGCGGTAAACAATGTTGCCGTCTGGTTTCCCATGTTAGCATTGGTTACTTTTTTACCTACTGTAATAAAGGTGCTTCCCAAACTATCATTCTGGTCTTTACCATAGAGTAATTCATTAAAGTTCCACCATATTAATACAGATAAAAGCAATAATGTATTCCCTATTAGCAACGCTAACATAGATGCCCATAGACGTGAACTGCGACCATTTTTCAACAGTATTCTTTTCAGCATGATATGTTGTAAATTCTTGCTCAAAGGTTTATCGTTTGGCTGTAATTGAAAAATGTATGCTCATCAAGGTCAGCCAATATCATACCGGCATTATTTTTTTGTATAACTTCTATAATCAATGCCCTTGCCTTATCAATGTTTTCGAGATCGAGGTGGCTGAATGGCTCATCCATCAATAGCCATTTAAACGGCTGTAATAAAGCCCTGATTATTGCTACACGCTGCTGCTCCCCATAAGAAAGTGTTCGGGCAAGCGAATCACGCTTATCTGAAATACCAAGCCTTGATAACCATCCTTCCATCTCTTTTGCAGAAATAGTATTCGTGAGTTGTCGCTTTATTTCCAGATTCTCCCATGCAGTTAACTCAGGGAACAACCTCATGTCTTGAAATACTATACTTAGTTGATTGGCTCTCAGTTCAGCTAAACTTTCCGCTGTCATCTCCCTTAGCGCTAACTTACCCCACCGTATTGCACCATCATAATCACTCCTGAGACCATAAAGTATATGCATAAGCGTCGTCTTACCGGTACCTGATGGTGCCTTTACAAATACATACTCACCCACTCCAAAAACCAAATCACAGTTCCATATACCCGATGGACGCATAGATAGTTTGTCTCTTAGTGGCTGAGGTATTAATTGCGTGAGTGTCAACTGCATATCATAACAAATTTAGAAGGTTTGCAGTTATAAAACGAGTTACATCAAAAAACAAAACCGGAATGTTTTACAACATTCCGGTTTCAATATAATTAATTATACAAACTTATTTTAGTTTAAAAGCCTTCTTAACTTTTGCTACGTAATCAAGCTTTTCCCATGTGAACAACTCTACTTTCATTTTCTTAATTTGTCCACCTGCTGCCTTAAATTCCTTTGTAACAGTTTCTGAAGTGCGACCCATGTGACCATAAGCAGCACACTCACTATACATTGGCTGGCGCAACTTCAAACGCTCTTCAATAAAGTAAGGACGCATATCAAACACCTCCTGTACAATAGTACTGATTTGACCATCTGTCATTTTAACCTTAGCAGTACCCTTTGTATCAACAAAGATACTTGTTGGCTTTGCTACACCAATAGCATAAGAAACCTGAACTAATACCTCATCGCAAACACCTGCTGCAACTAAGTTCTTAGCAATGTGACGAGTTGCATAAGCCGCTGATCTGTCTACCTTGCTCGGATCTTTTCCGGAAAATGCACCACCGCCATGAGCACCTTTACCACCATAAGTATCTACAATAATCTTACGACCGGTAAGACCAGTATCTCCATGAGGACCACCTATCACAAACTTACCTGTAGGGTTAATGTGATACTTGATCTGATCATTAAAGAAATGCTTATATTGAGGATAGCTCTTGATAACACGTGGTATCAAAATTGTTTTTACATCTTTTGTAATGCGCTCTTGCATAGCCTTCTCTTCAGCAAAATCATCATGCTGCGTAGATATTACTATCGCATCAATACGCACCGGCTTATTATCATCACTATATTCAAGTGTTACCTGGCTTTTTGCATCCGGACGCAAGTATTTCATTTGCTTACCTTCACGACGAATAGCAGACAATTGCAACAACAGATTGTGCGCAAGATCTAGAGCCAAAGGCATGTAATTATCCGTTTCGTTAGTTGCATAACCAAACATCATACCTTGATCACCTGCACCCTGATCTTCCTTTTTCTTACGCTCAACACCTTGATTAATATCAGGTGATTGCTCATGAATAGCAGAAAGTACACCGCAAGAATGAGCTTCAAACATATACTCACTCTTTGTATAACCAATTTTCGCAATTACATCACGAGCTATTGTTTGTACATCAATATAAGAATTGCACTTTACCTCTCCTGCTAATATTACCTGACCGGTAGTAACCAATGTCTCACAAGCAATTTTTGACTGTGGATCCCAAGCTAAAAAATTATCAACCAAAGCGTCAGAAATCTGATCCGCTACTTTATCTGGGTGTCCTTCTGACACCGATTCTGATGTGAAAAGATATGGCATTATTAAAATGAAATTTTATGAATTAAAATTGGATTATTCAACTGTTACTGATTTTGCAAGATTACGTGGTTGATCTACATTGCAACCTCTCATTATTGCAATATGATATGCCAACAACTGTAATGGAACAATTGTAATCAGCGGAGAAAGAATCTCTTCTGTCTCTGGCACTTCGATTACATGGTCTGCAAGGGCTGCAATCTGAGTATCACCTTTCAGCACTACTGCTATTATTTTACCCTTTCTTGCCTTTACTTCCTGTACATTAGAAACTATCTTTTCGTATGCACTCTTGTTGGTAGCAAGGAATACTACTGGCATATTTTCATCGATAAGCGCAATAGGACCATGCTTCATCTCTGCAGCAGGATACCCTTCCGCATGAATATAAGATATCTCCTTCAACTTCAATGCTCCTTCTAACGCAACAGGGAAGTTATAGCCACGACCAAGATAAAGGAAGTTAGATGCGTCTTTATAAATTGCAGCAATCTCCTTTATTTGTTCATTAAGCTGTAAAGTCTCCTCTATTTTCTTTGGTATATTTTCCAACTCATAGAGTATTTCTCTCATTTTAGAAGTTGGAATAGTACCTTTCACCATCGCTATTTGCAAGGCAATAAGTGTGATTATAGATACCTGTGTAGAGAACGCCTTTGTAGATGCAACACCAATCTCAGGGCCTGCATGTGTATAAGAACCAGCATGTGAAGCACGTGCAATTGAAGATCCTATAACATTACAAATACCATATATCAAAGCTTGCCTTTCCTTAGCTAACTCTATCGCTGCAAGTGTATCTGCAGTTTCACCTGATTGAGATATTGCAATAACAACATCGCTCTCTTTAATAATCGGGTTACGGTAACGGAACTCCGAAGCATACTCAACCTCTACTGGAATACGAGCAAGATCTTCCAAAAGATACTCACCAATAAGACCGGAGTGCCATGATGTGCCACATGCAGTAATGATAAAGCGATCTGCATTATCTATTCTCTTCACGTATTCAGCAAGGCCACCAAGTTTTATCCATCCTTGTTGTGCATTCATACGACCACGTAGTGAATCTTCAATAGCTTTTGGCTGTTCAAAGATTTCTTTCAACATGAAATGCTCAAAATTACCCTTCTCAATCAGCTCGAGCGAAAACTCAAGCTTCTGTATCGCATGTGATTTTTCCACATTACCCAATGTGTAAATATGGTAAGTTCCATCACGATTGATTACTGCATATTCCTGATCATCAAGATATACTACATTCTTAGTATACTCAATAATAGATGATGCATCAGAACCAATAAAAAACTCATCATCACCAATACCCATCACCAACGGACTACCCTTACGAGCCGCCACCAACTGATCTGGATTATTTACATTGAGTACAACAATAGCATAAGCACCAACAACTTCGTTTAGCGCAATACGAACTGCATTCTCAAGTGAAGTATTTTCGGTTTTCTTTACCTCTTCAATCAGATTTACCAATACCTCAGTATCTGTATCTGACTTGAATGTGTAACCTCTTTTCTGCAATTCTTCTTTTATTGAACCATAGTTTTCTATGATCCCATTATGAATAATTGCCAATTCTCCCGACTGAGACAAGTGAGGATGTGCATTTCTATCATTAGGTTCTCCATGGGTTGCCCACCTTGTGTGACCAATACCTATTGTAGCTGCTGTATGATTAAGATCAACAACCTTCTCCAAGTCATTAACCTTTCCCGCCTTTTTAAAAACTGTCATATTCCCATTAAGCAACGCAACGCCTGCGCTGTCATAACCTCTGTATTCAAGTCTTTTTAGACCTTTTATGAGTATTGGGAATGCTTGCCTGTTACCAATGTAACCTACTATGCCACACATTTGGGTTATTTTTTAAGAGATGAATGTACAACAATTAACTTTGTCTTGTATCTGATATCAGAATAATTTCCTCCTGCTGCCAGCATCCTGTACGCACCGTACAGTACCTGAGTACCTCTTATGTGATAATGAAGTGTATCATTATTCGCAGCAATACTAGATATTACCTCTCTTGGTATACCTACTGTATAGGTTGTAATATTGGTAGTACCGTAAGTAATCGTATGAGATGTACCATCCAAAATACCATAAGGAGATGTAGTGGTTAATGGATATCTGTCCAACACCGTATATTCATCACCGGCAGTCGTTCCTGTTGGGTATGTTCCATTGCCTATACCTATTGGATAGATTTGAGCCGGAGCAAACAAATTAGCAGAATTCAAAGAACTGATTAATGATATCTGTAAATCTGCCTTATTTATTATTACATCTTTAGGAATAGATTTCAACCCATAAATTTTCACATCTATCGTTGCACCAGGCTGATTTTGCAATGCAATAATTGAATCATTTGTCTGAGTAGATGTATACAGTTTATGTATTGGGAAACGGCTGTATGATTTAGTAATATTATTGAAATGCCCGCACAATGCTTGTTCGTGAGAAAATGCAAGATGCTGCACACTATCCGGATAGGCTGTTGTATGGTAATATACCAATACACCCGCCTTAGAATAATCATCACTACCGTTCAAAATAAAATAAGGAATTACCTTATTAAACAATCTGTAATCAGCCGGGCGAACACAAATACCTTTAAAAGCATCGACAAAAGCGGAAGCCGCAATTGTTGATCCCGCACCTATCGTAATTGCATTATTCAGCTTAGACATGATATGTGCCTTGTTCAACTTCAATCTCATAGCCGGATGATACTTTACACCCGCAACTGTAACAGAATCTCTGAGATGATAAACATTTACCGCAATAGGATCGCTTAAAGGATTTGCAATATCAACAGACTTGTTAGTGTACGGGAAATAAACACTGTTGTAGCCAATAGTATCATCTAAATAAAATGCCTGATAAGACTGTGTGATATTAGTACTATTTGTATCTCCGAATGCAAAACCGGAATAAGGTACATTGAGAATAACTGAATCAATATGATTAGAGACACTCGTATCTATAGTTAAGATTCCTCCTGTATTCGCAATCTGAAAATATGTTGAGCCTGTCATCGTTCCAAAGAAAGAATCAGTCAATGCACCAACACCCTGATACTCAAACAAGCCTGTAATGTTCACGCTGGTATAAATATTGTCGTCATAGAAGGTGTGGGTGATACAAGACAGCGTATCTGCATGTACACCTACTGTGTCTGCCGCTGGCGACAATGCAGAACTAATCAACGTATGCTCACGACATCCGGCAAAACCAATGGCAGTAAATGCCAGCATTACGTATATGATTCTCAAACGATGGAAAACAGAATTCAAAGTATTATTGTTTAGGCTGCTAAGATGATAAAAGAAAAACTAAGACTCTGTTAAGCTTTTATAAAGCTCCAGAAGTGAAGAAACATCTTCTTTCCATGCTTCATCATACTGAACTATTTTCTTATATCTTCCGGGCTTTAATTCTTCAGATATGCTGCTATCTAATTTCTCAGAACCTACAACTACTACATCAGCATGTTTGCTACCTCCTAATGTAAGCGCGCTGTTTGTTCCTGGCTTAAATGCCTCAAAATCTTTATCCTTTATTTCGCTGCTAATCATTGCTTTCTTTGCAAAATTTGGATTCAGTGTTTCTGAAAACTGATCAGCTTGTGCTGTATATATTACTTTGCTATAACCAAAAACAGGTTCTTTCTTGTAAGTAGTTTTCAGATAAAGCGGAGCAAGAGATGTCATCCAGCCATGGCAGTGAATTACATGCGGTGGCCATCCGAATTTCTTAACCGTCTCTAATGCACTCTTACAGAAGAATATCATTCTTTCTGCATTATCATCAAAGAAGCTATCCTGATCATCTCTGAAAACTGCCTTACGTTTAAAGTAGTCCTCATTGTCCATAAAATATACCTGAAGCCTTGCACTTGGAAGTGAAGCTACCTTGATCTGAAGTGGATAATCATCTTTATCAATGATCACATTGATGCCGGATAGGCGCACAACTTCATGCAACCGATGACGGCGCTCGTTGATTACCCCAAAACGTGGCATAATTACCCGGATTTCGAGACCGGAATCGAAAGTTTTAATCGCCAGTTTATTAAGGATGTGTGCAAAATCCGTAAACTCAGTGTATGGAGATAACTCGTTGGCAATAATTAATACACGTTTCTTTGTGTCTGCTGACATTCGTTAGATTAATTATTATTAATAATAATAACAAATAGTCTGCAAAATTACGAAAATATTGAATTGCAACCGTAATTTGCACTCTTTTCCAATTAAAAAAAAGATTATGGTGATATTTAAGGGTGCTGCGGAGGTACATTCTTTTCTAAAAAAACAAACTGAAAACAATATAAAAATAGGTTTTATACCAACCATGGGAGCCCTCCATTCCGGGCATATAAGTTTGTTGAAAAATGCTAAATCAGACGGAATGCTTACCGTTTGTAGCATATTTTTGAATCCCACCCAATTCAATGATAAAAAAGATTTTGAAAAATACCCCATATCTACAGACGCTGATATTGAACTGCTTTTAAACGCTGATTGCGATGTTCTTTTCCTTCCATCTGTAGATGAAATATACCCCGAAGGAACCGACAAAATCAAATCTTTTGATTTCGGATATCTCGATACAATACTCGAAGGTGCGAATAGACCCGGGCACTTTAAGGGTGTTGGGCAAGTAGTTGGCCGTCTGTTGGAAATAGTTCAACCACACAACCTCTATTTGGGTCAAAAAGACTACCAACAGTGCATGGTAATCAATAAATTAAAAGAAATACTGCACCTCGACCACCTCCAGCTTGTTATTTGCCCTACCCTACGTGAAGCCGACGGACTGGCTATGAGTTCAAGAAACAGACGACTATCTGACCCGCAAAGAACATTAGCAGGTCTACTGTATCAATGTCTGATATCTATACAAACTAAAAAAAATACAGGCGATTTTTCTATTGTAAAAAAAGAATGCACCGACTTACTTACTGCAAAAGGTTTTAGTACAGAATATATTGCTATTGCAAATGCAGACAATCTTAAATTGTTAGATAGCTATGACGATAGTGTTCCCATGGTTGCGCTCATAGCAGCTAAAATTGGCGAGATCCGACTAATTGACAATATTCTCCTATAACTCCCTTTTTTTCAAATTGTTGCGGTAAATAACTCATGAGATTTAGCACTATATTTTGGGGATAACTAATGTAAAAAGTGGCATCAATAATTTATCGTTAAGTTTTACTTTTACCTTAAATCCGATGCTATAAAAGGCAAAAAAAGCAAAATATATAACAGCTACATTTACATTATGTTCATAGAACCATACTCAGGGAATAAAAAGAAAGGTTGGATAGAGGTGATTGCTGGCAGTATGTTCTCAGGAAAAACTGAGGAACTTATTCGCCGTCTGAAACGTGTTGACATTGCCGGTCAGAGAGCAGAAATTTTCAAACCTGCCGTTGACACCCGCTACCACCCCGAAGACATTGTTTCTCATGACGATTCTAGAGTGCGCTCTACACCAGTTGATAGCCCATTTAACATACTCTTACTTGCTTCGGGCGTAGATGTTGTAGGTATTGATGAAGCGCAGTTCTTTGACCCCGGAATTGTGGAAGTTGCGGAAAAACTTGCACTCAGCGGAATTAGAGTAATTGTAGCCGGTCTTGACATGGACTATTTGGGTAACCCCTTCGGCCCCATGCCTGCCTTAATGTCAAGAGCTGAGTATGTAACCAAGCTTCACGCAATTTGCGTAAAATGTGGAGATATTGCCAATTATTCTTACAGAATACCTAAAATCGACGATCAGGTACTGCTAGGCGAAAAGAATATTTACGAGCCAAGGTGCAGGCACTGCTTTTATAAAGAATAAAACAGAATATATAAAAATTCTTTAAAATTACTCTCCAAAACACAAACAGGGCTACCAATTGGTAGCCCTGTTCTATATTCAGTATTATTGATAGCAATTATGGGAAGATACCAAGCTCTTCGTAAGAAACACCAACCTTGTTGATAGCAACAACGAAAGCCGCTGTACGCATATCTACCTTACGCTCTAAACGAAGCCACTCTTCACGAATCTCGTGGTAAGAGCTGATCATTGTATCTTCTAGACCAGAGTAAACCAAATCAGCTTCATCCGGACCATGCAATATTTGCGTGCGCTCGATATCAGATGCTCTCTTTCCTGTGAGGTTCTCAACTGCATTCAAGATTGAACCATTTTGGTTCTCGCTGAAACGCTTGTCCATACGTCCGAAACGAACATGGCTCAAGTTCTTCAACCACTCGAAATAAGATACAGTAACACCACCTGCATTCAAATACATGTCAGGAATAATCATTGCACCCTTAGCATTCAAAATTTCGTCTGCTTCCGGAGTCAAAGGACCATTTGCACCTTCACCTATTATCTTAGCCTGAATACGATCCGCATTAGATGCATTGATCACATTTTCCAAAGCTGCAGGAATAAGGATGTCACATGGCATTTCCATTGTAGTAGCGCCATTTGGCATATTAGTAGCACCCGGGAAATTCAAGATGCTGCCAGTTGATTTACGATGATCAACTACTTCGTAAAGGTTAAGACCATTTTCGTTATAGATACCACCTTCATATTCAGCAAGACCTACAATGATAGCTCCGTTGTCATAGAAGAACTTAGCAGCGTGGTAACCAACGTTACCCATACCCTGAACGATAACTTTCTTACCAGCAATACCGGTAGTCAAGCCTAGTCTGTCCATATCTTCAGCAATACTTACTGCTTCACGAACACCATAATATATACCCAAACCTGTAGCTTCAGTACGGCCACGAACACCACCTTGTGTAACTGGCTTACCTGTGATACATGCCATAGCATCTACTTCACCTGGCTTCAATGATGCATAAGTATCTACGATCCAGCTCATTTCACGACCACCTGTACCATAATCGGGAGCAGGAACGTCTATACCAGGGCCAATGAAGTTTTTCTTCACTAACTCAGATGCATAACGACGTGTGATCTTTTCTAATTCAAATGCAGTATATTTTTTTGGGTTGATACGGATACCACCTTTCGCACCACCGAACGGTACGTTAACAATAGCACACTTGTAGGTCATAAGTGCAGCAAGCGCCATCACTTCATCCTGGTTTACATCCATGCTATAACGTATCCCGCCCTTACATGGCAATTTGTGATGAGAATGCTGAACACGGTAAGCTTCGATAACCTCAATGCTGTCACCAATTCTCACCGGGAACTTCATACGGTAAACTGAGTTACATTCTTTGATCTGTTCCAGAATACCCGCTTCGAAACGAGTGAACTTTGCAGCTTTATCAAAATTGCGTTCTACGCCCTGAAAAAAACTGTAGTGATCTTGTTTTTCCACCTTATTTGTGTTTAAAAATTAATAAATGAACTATGTTTTTATTTCTTCTCTGCTTTTGTAATTTTTCTGTCAAGATATACTAAATAAGCAAAAATCCCCGCAAATATAGTAGCTAATACCGCAACAACAACATATATTTTACCATTTGAACGCATAGTATCAGCCATTTCTGTCTGAGCATGCAAAACAGTTGTTGTAATCAATAATAATGCTATGGTTGCAAATGTCAGTTTTGCTTTCATTTTTTATCTTTTTCGAAACTGAATAATATTTCATTCTCTCTGTTAAAACTCACTAAGCCGGCACGTATTTTCAAACTTGCTATCCAACTACCTATCAACACCCACCCTATTACCGCAGGGTAAAACACAATACGCATATTACTATCCAAATCGTATTTTTTGAATGCAGGATTGCCCCCATTCCCCGGATGCAGTGAATCAACCATTCTAGGCAAAATAAAAATCAATGGTATCATCATCGCAAACGCAAATATGTTATACACCGCACTAATCTTCGCCTTCTTCTCATCGTCCTTAATACCATTACGCAAAATAGAGTAGGCAAAATAGATGAGCATACATAGTGCTGTTCCCAATTGCTTAGGATCATTACTCCATGCTTCACCCCAAGTATACTGAGCCCACTCCATACCGGTAAGCATTCCCAAAATACTGAAAAAGATTCCGGTATTTGTCAATTGTACCGCATAAATATCATCTTGCAAATCTCCTGAACTCAAATATTTTATTGAATATATAAACGCACCTGCGAACAAGAAAATCATCGTAAACCACATAGGTACATGAAAATACAAATTACGGATAGTCTCATTCAAAATATCTAATCTCGGCACAGGCAACAACAAGCCACCTATTACCGTATAGCATATAAGAATACCCGCCAATATTTTCCACCACCAGCTACGCAATGTTTTTTAAATTTTGGCAAAAGTAGGAAAATTAATTACTTCTATATCGTTATCTGTCAATTAGAAAAAAATATCCTGAATATTTTAAGATTTTAAAAGTGAGTACTCACTAACTAAAGCGGGTTATAAACGAATCGTCAGGTCCAGAAATAAAAAGCATCCAGAAGTACCTCCTGAATGCTATTCCAAAACACAGAAATATATTACTCAATTATTGTCTTAACTATTTCACGACCTGTGCGTGCATTTATTTCCGTAAAATAGATACCTTTTGACAAATAAGACAGATTCAAAGACTTACTGTTACTTCCTGCAGCAACTTGCCAAAAGTCAATAGCAACTAACTTACCTGTAATGTCATAAACAGATACAGTTACTTGTTCATTTACCTTACCATTAAAGCGCAAAGTAAATTCACCCTTGTTTGGGTTAGGATAAAGTACAAAATCCATCGGGTCTATTCCAGCATTAGCAACACTAAGGTTACCAACCATATATCTCAATGCCCTGTAAGCATTAATCTTACCATGTCCCCAAATATTATTACCAGCTACAGGTATTGTAGTAGTGGTAAATGTATCTTTTATAGCCGTAATACGTATAATGCTCTTTGCTGAGTCAGGCGTCAGTGATGGGTTATATTGCAACATCATTGCAACAATACCGGAAACACATGGTGATGCCATGGAGGTACCTGCAAAAATACCATATCCATAAGACCTGCCGCTTGCAGCATCTGCATGAGAACTGATAAGATCTGAATAGTCGCTGCCTCCTGGCAAAAAAGTAGGATCATAAGAACTGATAGACGATACTACACCAAAACCCGGTGCACCGATATCAGGCTTTATTCTATAATCTAACGTAGGCCCATGACTGGAAAATGGGGCTATTTTACCTCTTACCGCACCGGTATATGCCAATACTGCACCCGAAATATTCCTGAAGCTAGACTTCGTACAATATGCAGCAACTGTTATGGCAGACTTAGTTGAACCAATATCTGAAACAGTCATATCAACGTCTCCGTTCACAGCCCACGTGTTGCCATTGCTTGTAAATGAACCATAATACCCTGTCGGCGGCATCACATACCCTTCCCACATATTTACTCTTCCTCCTGATGCTCCGGCTACACTCAGACAAATATTGTCATGCACCTTACTGTGATAAAATATATAAGCGTGTGGACGACCATTAAATTCAACAGGTACAGTTGTTATTGTTACAAAACAAGTATCTCCGTTACTGCCAATAAGGTGCAAATCGTAAGTTGAGTCAGCAGTAAGGCAAATAAACCCTGTAGAATCAATAGCTGAAGTACCATTAAACAAACGGGTATTCAGACAAAAAGTCTGACTGCTATCGCCCCAAACATCAACGTAGGTAGATTGATGATTGGTATCAAGGGCCGTAGAGAAATTAACAAACGTATTGACAACTGTGTCCATTCCTGAAAATGTTTTCCCAACATGCACGGGGTCCTGACCATTATTACCGGCTGCACAAACAAATATTTTCCCGGGACCGGTTAGATAATCACATGCCATGCTGAACAATGAGCTACCATCATGCGGTCCTAGTGTGCTACCCCAACTTAAATTAACTACAGCAGGCTTACTTACAGAAGCTGCATAATTGAAAATATAATTGATACCGTCAACTACGTCAGAAACTCCGGTATTGATCCACTGTGTTGGTGAGGGCATAATACCAACCAGAACAATATCACTCTCATAAGCCATTCCTCTGTATCGACCATTTATAGTAGTATCAAACCCACCACCGGCAGTAATTCCGGCTACGTGTGTACCATGAGAAGTTATCGCAGTGTCATAGCCTTTTGCTCTGATAACATCAGAATCAACCATCTCATTTCCATAAGAATAACCGGCAGGAGGCACTCCGGTTGTCTTTTGCGTCCATACTCTCTTTATTCTATATCCTGCTCGTGAAGTATCATAAAAAGTAGTGTGGTTAAAATCGAAACCGGCATCAATAATCCCTGTAATAACATTTTTACCGGTAAATGGCATTGGCAAATAAATGCCACGCTGTGCAGAATCAGCTCTGGTCATCTTCCTTGCAGAGTCGAGCGTAGGTATTATTGGCGCATCAAGCTCCACATACTCTATAGCTTGAAGCTTAATAAATTCTTCCACCTTATCAACTGGTATTTGAGCAGTCCATATAGTTCCTGCTTTTGTACCTACATATACACCAAGCGCATCAAGTGTACTCTGGTCTGCATCATTGCGCACCTTTATCATTGCACTCAGATAACGCTTATTGTTGATTATTTTATACACATAATCCGGAACTACATCATTTCTATTTGTTGCTTTTCTTGCTGCCGAAAGATAATGCAATGTTGGAGCAGATAACTTTGGGTGCAAATCGCTTTTATTCTGGGCAATTACTGTAGGCACATAAAGGCCACACAATAACAGACCTATCAATATTTTTTTCATTTTTTATTTTTTACTGTATCGAATAAAATTAATCTATTTTATTTATTGAGGTATTCATTTTTCTCAAGCACAATAAACTCAACAATGTCTGAGTTAGCAATAGCACAAGGATTAATGCCAGGCACTCCTTCAGGAATTGGTCTGGAAAGTTCCTGATAATAAGACACCCACGCAGGAAATGTTGTACCGGATTCAGGAGATTTGAACGTCATGGGTTTTAACTCAAAAACATTTTCAGATGTACTGTTCCTATAACACTCCCACACAAGCTCAGAGCAATATAAGGCAGTATCACCCGGAAGGAACACATCGTCATAAGGTACACCAACATATCTCAAAGCCTTATTTACAGCACGTTTCATTGCGAGAGAATCTATGCCGGCCTTTACCGATTTTATACGTCCTAAAAATATTTGCTTGTCTTTATCCCTTTTTAAAAAATCAACAACCGAAGTTGTTTTTACGGCCTTTCCAATAGCTTCTATAACAAATGGCGCACCATCATTGTAATGAATAATACCACAATGATTAAATGCCATTCCAGGTTTGCAAGGAGTCGTTGCAATGATTGCATCACACAACCCGCCACATGGCAACTTCTGAAAAATAATATCCCCCTCCTTTAGTACTTCTGCTATACCTTTCTGACCATAGACTAATGTATTACACAACACTAAAAACACCAGAAGCATAATGCTCGACTTCAAGTGTAGTAATACCATTATCAACGATTTAACCATTTTCGATACCTTTTTGAATGTTTTATTAAATATTTATTTTTATAAACTGTTTTCAATTATTCAAATATACGTGCCTAATAAAATGCCTCTTCAAAATGAATAATCTCTTGCAGTACCTCTCCTTTTAACACAATACTTACTATATCAAATCTAACATTCACATACTCAGGAAACTGCGCTACAAAGGCTTCAGCTGCAACTTTCAGGTTATTTTGCTTTCTCAGATTTACTGCCTCCTCAGGAAAACCAAAAACAGAAACTGTTCGCGTTTTCACCTCTACAATTGCTAAAATTTTGTCTTTAAATGCTATAATATCTATCTCCTTCCTGCCGCTACGCCAGTTTTTGTTAATGATACTATAACCTTTCTTTAGCAAAAACTCTTCTGCTAATTGTTCTCCCTTTATACCAATTTTACTATGTTTGGACATTCAAACGATAAATGTAGCATGAAAAAGTTAGTACTCGAATTTTCAACCCAACTTCAAGAGGGATTAATTATAGGTAAAGGACATCGTTTTGTAACCCCTGTTTCTGAATTTTCTAATGTTGTTGTGACCGGATTAGGTGGCAGTGGCATTGGCGGATCAATTGTTCAGAATTATGTTTTCGACAAACTTAATGTGCCTTTTATCGTTAATAAAGATTATTCACTTCCTTCTTTTGTGAACAAAAATTCTTTGGTTATTGTTTGCTCTTATTCCGGCAATACCGAAGAAACACTTGAAGCGCTTAATCAGGCTATCAAAGTTAAAGCAACTATTGTGTGTATCACCTCTGGTGGTAAAGTGGCTGAAATTGCAAAGAAAAAAGGTTTCGATTGCATATTAGTACCTGCCGGCATGCCGCCACGCTCATGTTTAGGTTATTCTCTGATTCAGATTCTTTATACGCTCAACCATTTCACACTCATTGACAATAAGTTTGAAAAGGAAATGACCGCTGCTGTCAAAGAAATGAAGGCAAAAGAAAAAGATACTCAGAAGAAGGCAAAAGCAATAGCCAAAAAGATTTTGGGCAAATTGCCAATCATCTATTCTGCATCCACTTATGAGGGTGTTGCTATTCGCTTCCGTCAGCAGCTGAATGAGAACAGCAAAATGCTTTGCTGGCATGGCGCTATTCCTGAAATGAACCACAATGAACTTGTAGGCTGGAGAGATGATGCAAAAGATAAAGTAGTTA
Organism: Chitinophagaceae bacterium; assembly: GCA_947454715.1. Taxonomy (GTDB): domain Bacteria; phylum Bacteroidota; class Bacteroidia; order Chitinophagales; family Chitinophagaceae; genus Flavipsychrobacter. Next base: position 19,426 of record CANGMZ010000002.1, on the reverse strand, counting down.
TTATTCTTAGAAATGATGATGATTATGTGCGTGTTCAAACCCGCATGGAAATCAATAAAAAGGTGTTCAAAAAACACACACCAAACATTATAGAAATTTTCTCTGAAGGAAAATCTTATTGGGAAAAAGCAATGTACCTGATTCACATCACTGACTGGATATCTGTTATTCTCGCAGACCTTCGCGAACTTGATGCAACTGAAGTAAAGGTTATTGACTTCCTGAAAGGTTCTTTGGCCAAATCTTAATCATATCTGTTTTATAATAAGCCCTTTTGATAAGCTAACATTTATCAAAGGGGCTTATTTATTTCAAGAACAATATCATCATATTAATGCATGCAATAAAGGTTGAAAATCATTAGTTTTACTAAAACATTATTCATGAAAAAACTGTTCCTTACATTTTTTTTCGGCTCTGTAACACTTGCAGCTACGGCACAACTATCTGAAGCAAACTACCGCATCTATTCAGTAAAACTTGACAAAGAAGTACCCCTTAATGTGATTGCGGAAGATATGATCAACTATGATGTGCTCTTAATGGGTGAAGAGCACAATGACAGTGTAACTCACTATCTGGAAAAAACAATGCTCTCACTCATGTATGATAAGTATGGCGATGATTTAGCACTATCTATGGAAATGTTTGAAAGAGATGTGCAACCTGTCATGAACGAATACCTTAACGGCTTTATTAAAGAAAAACACTTCATTAAAGACGCCAGAGTTTGGAGCAACTATCGCGACTACAAACCGATGGTTGAGTTTGCTAAAGAAAATAAGCTTGATGTTATTTGCGCAAACGCTGCAAGCAGATATGCCAATCTTGCCGGAAGAAAAGGACAGGAATATCTCAAAAAACTACCAGACGCATCTAAACAAAACTTTGCTCCGCTACCTTATGCCGTAGCAACCGGTGGCTATTACGAAAAACTTACAGGCATTCATCAGGCGCCGGCCGGTGCCCCGGCAGATACTACTGCACCCGCACAAAACAACATGGGAATGGGCAATTTCGATCTTGTTGCAGCACAGTCTTTATGGGATGCAACTATGGCTTACTCAATTACCGAATACAGAAAGAAAAATAAGAGCAAGAAAATAATGCAGGTAAACGGGAAATTCCACAGCGACGAAGGTTATGCCGTAGCCGCACAATTAAAAAACTACAATGCTAAAATAAAAAGGCTCATCGTTTCAACATCGAGCGATGACGCTTATCCAAAGATTGACTGGAGTAAATACAAAAAATATGGTGACTACATCATCATTACAGACCCCAAAGTACCCCGCACATACAACGACTAATATCAAATACCTTAAAGAAAAGTGCCCCCGATCAAAAAGAACAGGGGCACTTTCAAAAAAATAATTTCCACTTTATTTCAAGGCTTGAAATGAGTTGAAGAACTTTCCGACTTCCGGTGTTGTTCCCTGACCATTCTTCGCAACAATTACTAGATCATATCTTCTGTTATTAGTAATGCATTGTTTTACAATAACAGTATTTCCTCCGTTATCCAGTATAAATGATTTACCGGGATATCCATTTAGTGTTATGGTTTCTGCAACAAAATCTTTATCCGTAAAATCTTTTTTACGCATGTTTATTGAGCTGTCAAGCATAAAGTCCGTCATTACTGAATCGCCTGCAAACCTGGCAGGACAATCTGTATAACTAACCTGTATCAACTTAAATTTATCAATCGAAAATGTAGATGGTCTCCAGGTGATGAAGTGTACTTTTTGCTTACCAAAAGCAGTTACTTCTATCTTTTCACTCTTCACAGGGTTAGCTGGCATTAATACAGAGAAACCACCGTCACCCGATGTATATTGCGCCCAGTCGTTGTTATTACCACCGCATGATACTAAAAAAAGAAGTGCTGCAACGAGCACAGATAACTTAAGGTATGAGTACATATTATATTTTAGCAAAAAAAATGATGAAAGCATAGCAGACATACAAATATACCTGCTATGCTTTATAGTGTTTAATTAGTTATAAACGAAGTAATTATTTCTTCTTTGCTTCGTCGTTTTTCTTTGCAGCATCCTTGTTTGCTTTATGGCGCATATCAGGTGTACCGTCTTTTTTCTTAGGACCGCCGTGCTTTCCAGCTTCTTTGTTTTCCTTATAACGCATATCAGGAGTGCCATCTTTTTTCAACTTGCCACCCTTCTTGTCGCCTTCTTTTTTCTCACCAGTCATCTTCTTATCTCCGGCTTTCTTTTCTGTTTTCTGACCTTCTTTCTTAGGCTGGTCCATTTTGTTCTGAGCAAAAGACACCTGTCCAAGGATGAAAATTGCCATTAACATGCAAACGATTTTTTTCATATCTAGCTGATTTAAGGGATAAAGTTATTAAATTGTAGACAATATTTTCTTATTTCTAAAAAAACTTAATTCCATTATATATAACATATACAATATCCATCTGTAAAGCTACCTGAATCAATTTTAACACTTATTATTATATGTGCCAACGCATAGTTATTTATGTTTGTGCCTCATGGCTCATTTCAGAAAATACTTACACATAGCTACGCTGGCATTCCTTCTTTCCTGCTCACTGCATTCAACTAATACCTCTGCTCAAACAGAACTATGGGATACTTACATGTCCCGGTTCGGAGACAGACCGGCATCTATTTTAGTAGATATGGGATTAATATTAACTGCACCTGATGTGCGATATCCCTATTTGGTAATCACCGGTCCAAAAGCCTTGCACAGCGACAAAAACGGCATACCCGTCAAGGAAGAAATAGCATCACTCGAAGACATTCTGGATGCTACAGGAAATTTCCTCACAGGATTAACAGCAAAAAAACTTGCAGGCACACTTACCTATAATGGCCAAAGAAATAATTACTACTATGTAAGAGATACAATGGGTATCAGAAATGCGATTATGCGCATGTATACCCGAAATTTTAAAGATTATAAGTTTGCATTGACCATTAAATACGATCCTCAGTGGCTCATGTACCGTACCTTTCTCTACCCATCTAATGAAACGCAAAACTGGATGGACAATAACAAGGTAATTACTCAGATGTTGCAAAATGGAGACAGCCTTACAAAACCTCGCAATATTACCTTCGCAGCTTGCTTTAACGCAGATTCATCACGAAATGCGTTCACAATATTCATTACTAATAGCGGCTATACAGTAGATAAAGACCATACAGTAAAAAATACAGACTACCCGCTATGCATGTTGTTTCACAAATATGGCTATATAAAGAAGGACTCTATCAACATCATTACTGATGAGATCAGAAACAATATCAAAGTGCATAATGGCATTTATAACGGCTGGAATGCCCCTTTTAAGCAGCTTACAGACACTACAGGAACAAAAGCAACGCACTAGGCTTCATGAACCCATGCATCCCTGTCATCAGGGCTAAATTTCCATGGTGCCATGTTGTTCTCGATATTACCAAACATCATGTTCCACTCTTGTGGTGCATTACTTTCTTCCATAACAAGGTTACGGCGAAGTTGCATAATTATTGACAATGGATCTATCATTACAGGGCAAGCCTCAACACATGCTTGGCAGGTAGTACAAGCGCGTAATTCTTCTATTGAAATATAGTCATTGAGCAATGTCTTACCATCATCCTTAAACGAACCATTAGCATTAATATTCTTGCCTATTTCTTCCGCACGGTCGCGGGTATCCATCATTATTTTACGTGGAGACAACACCTTGCCTGTTCTGTTTGCAGGGCATGAATCTGTGCAACGGCCGCACTCAGTACAAGAATACGCATCTAACAGGTTTTTCCAGCTAAGGTCAGTGACATCTTTTGCACCGAAACGCACTGGCTCTGTTGGCGCACCCGCCGCAGGGGCCTTATCAGGCTCCATCATATACAATACCTCGTTCTGTATTTCCTTCATATTCTTCATTGCTCCTTGTGGAACAAGTTTAGAAAAATAGGCATTAGGAAATGCCAAAACAATATGCAGATGTTTAGAATAAGGCAGATAGTTTAAGAATGCGAAAATACCAATGATATGCAACCACCAGCAACTACGCTCCAATGCTACCAACCCATCTGTAGACATACCAGCAACCAAACCGGTAAGGTGTGAAGAGACTAGAAATGGTGCAGTGGCATGATAATGTTCTAAGCCACGTGTTTGCAATACAAGGTCAGCACTGTTCATGGTCAGCAACATACTCATCAGCACTATCTCTGTAATAAGGATAAGGTTAGCATCATTCTTAGGCCAGCCATTCAACTCCTTCATGTTCAAACGACGCAGTTTCATGACATTTCTACGTGCCAGAAATACCACACAACCTATAAGCACAAGCGCAGCAAGCACCTCAAAGAAACCTATTAAGAACGAATAAAAACCACCCAAGAATGGCAGAAACAATCTGTGTGTACCAAAAATACCATCAAGTATTATCTCCAGTATTTCCACATTAATGATAATAAAGCCGGCATACACAGCTAGGTGTAAAAATGCAGGAACTGGCCTCTTGAACATTTTTTTCTGCCCCAGAGCCAGCAATACCATGTTTTTCCAACGCTGATCTTTATTATCTGAAAGGTCTTCGGCTCTACCCAAATTAATATTGCGGGATATCTCTTTTGCCTTCTTAACAAAAAAGAATACGGCTGCTGCAGCCAGAAGTATGAATAATATTTGCTGTATTAAATGCATCCTTTAAGGTGAATTTGGACCCGAAAATAATTTGTTTCGGTCGAAAAAAATAATTGAATATTACAATAGCAACGTTGCATACCTAAAATACTAATAAATAGCAGCTATTTCATCTTGCACCAACGCCTGCCTAATCGCACAGAAAGTCCTCCGCTAAGTAGCCCCTTGTAACCATAGCCCAACTCCGCAAAACCACCTATTCGCCCGCCTACTCTGACCCCAACCGGTGAATAATGAAAAACAAATCCATCACTCCTGCTTTCTGTAACTTTCCCACCGGGACTGATTACAGAACTTACAGATGTATTTGTGAGCGTTACAAAGGCAGGACCAGTTCCTATAAATGTATAAACATCCAGATACTTCTTGATTTTGTATATGTAATTTAACTCTACCGCTACAGTAACACTCTTTCTGTTATATGTAGCAGTTGCTACTTGCCCGGTACCGTATCTGTCTTTAACAGCTCCTTGTTCACTTACATATCCACCACTAAGCCCTATTGACAAACAACTATATAAGAAAAACCTTGCTGTAAAAAAATCAGCACCGGTAGTAGTTGCCTCATATCGGATACTTCTCTGATCTCCATTCCCATTCTGACGCCAATTATCTGCAAGCTCGCTAGGTGTAAACATACCATAACTCACCATAAACTCCGGCTGATACTTATATGAAGGGCATTGCCCCCGGGCAGACAACGAGACCGTCAGCAATAAAAACACCATATATCTCAACACCACATACATAACATGAAAATAGCAACTATTTCTATCCCTACCAATTTCAAGCATATACCATCATAGAGTATCTAAAAAAAGAATTACCCAACTGACAAACCATGACACATTGCCATATTATTAGCCTATTCCCCTAACTTTGAAAAAGTGCTTACTGACAATCACGGAAGAAAAATCAATTACTTAAGACTGGCTGTTACCGACAGGTGCAATCTGCGCTGCTTTTATTGTATGCCCGAAGAAGGCAACAACTGGCTGGCACGAACCGAACTCATGAGTTGGGAAGAAATGCTCAGAATTTGCCGCGTAATGACCGGAATGGGCATTAATAAAATAAGAATAACCGGAGGAGAACCATTTGTCAGAAAGGATATCATGTCTTTTCTATCTGCACTATCTGCACTACCCGGGCTGGACCAACTCACCATTACCACCAATGGAGTACTCACTACCCCATTGGTCCCCGAACTGAAAAAAATGGGCATTCGCGCAGTAAATCTAAGCCTGGACACATTGGACCGCAATCGTTTTCTGGCAATCACCCACCGCGATGAATTAAATAACGTACTAGCCACCATGCATGCACTACTGGCTCATAATATTGAAGTAAAAATCAATGCAGTGGTAATGGAGGGGAGAAACATACAAGATATCACCACCTTGGTGGCATTAACAAAAGAACTGCCTGTGCAGGTTCGCTTTATTGAAGAAATGCCATTCAATGGTGCTGAAAGTCACTATACCACACTTCAATGGGATCATGTTCAGATACTCCAGACCATAAAAAACAGCTATCCGGATATTTATAAAATTCCTGACCCTAAATACGCCACAGCCTATAACTATAAAATACCCGGCCATAAGGGCGACATAGGCATTATTGCAGCATATACCCGTTCATTCTGCGGCACCTGCAACAGAATAAGACTTACCCCCCAAGGCACCTTAAAGACCTGCCTTTACGAAGGCGGAGGAATGAATATTAAAGACCTTATGCGCCTTGGCGCAACTGATCAGGAATTGGCTAGCGCAATCATTTCAGCCGTTGGGACAAAAGCCCAAGACGGCCATGAAGCAGAACGAACAACACACCTTAACGGCATTCACCAAAGTATGGCAACGATTGGCGGGTAAGGAGAATATTTATTTCAGTAATCTCGATAAATTATTAGAAAGCCGCACTCCCCCTACTCCCACTTAAATATTCTACCTGCAACTATATAGATAACAATTCCCCAGATAGAAAGCACCATAATATCAAAACGGACATCCCATAAGTTAGCACCATCAAAAGAAATCTTCCTAAGGGCTTCATTCAGGTAAGTAAGTGGTAGTGCTTTACAGAAAGGGCGCAACCAAACAGGGAAATTATCGATAGAAAAGAAAGTTCCCGCCAGTAAAAACTGTGGCAATGTCACCAGATTAGAAAAAGGAGGTATAGTAGATTCGCTCTTAGCTACTGCACTCACTATAAAACCGAAACCCATAAACACAAGCAGACCGAGCGCACACATCACCAACATATTGATAAAGGTAAATACACCGTTAGCCAAGGTAAATCCGAATGCAATATGACCGATGGAGATAATAATAATAGAACCCATTATCTGAAACAACACACGAGCAATACCCTCACTGATAACTATAATTTCTCTACGCACCGGCGTAGCGAAGAAACGCTTTAGCACCAATGTCTGGCGGAGATTGAAGAATACAAATGCAGTACCAAAAACACCCGACGCCAATAGCGAAAAACTCAATTGACCCGGCAATATAAAATCTATTTGTTTGTACTCTCTTACTACAGCCACCTGACTTTTAATAGCCACCATATCATCGAGTCGCTTGCGTATTTCCGGATCTTGCTGCTGAATAACAGTTGCCAGCAATCCTTCCAGTTGCTTGGCTTTGTTCAGTTCGCTCGATGATTCATTGAGCACAATTGTATATGCAGGTTTAGCACCTTCCGGTTGTTTCTTAACATTGATGGTCGCCACAATATCACCTTGCTGCAACAATTTATTAACCCCTCCGGAATCATGAGTATCCACCCATTTCAATGCAGGCACACTACGCAGTATATTGTATAACGGACTCGTAGTATCACTGCCCGGAGCGTTTGCTACCTTCAAGGAAAACCCTGTACCACCACCAAGGAAACCAAAAACTATGATCAGCGTTAACGGAAATGCAATAGTAAAAATAATCGCTGAAGGGCTTTTTAACATCGCCTGCAGGCTTGCCTTTATCAATGCACGCATAGCGCGCATGTTACTGTATGTAGCCATGTGTATTTTCGGTATGAATGCAAAGGTACGGCTGAGCACCAATTACTTAGTAATAAAAATGTAAACTAAGCCATAAATAACACAAACCAACAACCAATTACTCAAATAAGGATTAAGTAACTTTATACCCTCAATGACAATATATTACAACATCCACACACATAAAAACGATGAGCCCAACTGCTTGTCTATACACAACATATATGCTGCCTTTGAACAAGTAACAAGCGAGAAAAACTACAGTGCAGGTTTGCATCCCTGGCACCTTAACGACCACGAATCGCAGTTTTCGATACTAACTCAAATAGCTACCCGAAAAGAAATACGTGCAATTGGCGAATGTGGGCTGGATAAACTTACCCAAACACCCTTCGACCTGCAAACTGCCGTATTCATTAAACATATTCACCTCGCCAACACATTGCAAAAACCACTGATTATTCATTGTGTTCAGTCGCATGAAGAAATACTACAGTTGCTTAAAACACACAAATCTACTGTTCCGGTCATCTTTCATGGCTACAATAAAAAAGTGAGCATTGCTGAAAAAATCCTTTTCAACGGCTGTTACCTCTCTTTTGGTGCTGCTTTACTACATGAAAATAGCCCTGCAGTAAATACATTAAAAGAAATGCCCGCCAATCGTATTTTTTTAGAAACAGATGATAGCGAAGTCTCCATTACAGACATATACCACAAAGCAGCACAAATAAGGAATACTACCGTAGATTCCCTTATTTTGCAAATCCACGAAAATTTCAAAGACGTTTTTAAAAATGATGACAGATACTAAATGGCTTTCCCGCACTGAGCTATTAATAGGTAAAGACAACCTCAATAAACTCAATGATGCACATGTGCTCGTGGTAGGCATGGGAGGCGTTGGCTCATTTGTAGCAGAATTCCTTTGCAGATCCGGCATCGGCGAAATGACAATAGTTGATGGTGATGTAGTTGACCCTACCAACCGTAACAGACAATTACCGGCACTGTCATCTAACCACGGACAAAGCAAGGCGGACATCATGGGCGCGCGACTTATGGACATCAACCCGGAATTGAAGCTGCACATCATCAAAGAGTTTATACAACCGGAAATGGTAGGCGCATTGCTCCACGACAAATTAGATTATGTAGTAGATGCTATAGACAGTATTACCCCTAAAATAACCTTTATCAAAGCCGCTTATTCACGAGGCATGAGATTAGTAAGTTCTATGGGGGCGGGAGCTAAAATGGACCCAACACAACTAAAAGTTACAGACATCTCTAAAACCTACATGTGCCCATTTGCACAACAAATAAGAAAAAACCTGAAAGGCGCAGGTATTTATAAAGGCATCAAAGTTGTTTTCTCACCGGAAGAACCGGTAAAAGAATCACTAATGCTCACGGATGGCTCCAACTTTAAAAAATCAGCTTATGGCACTATGTCATACCTGCCGGCTACATTTGGCGCTGTACTCGCATCAGTAGTTATAAGAGATCTTATGGGCGAAGAATAGACGAATACAAGTTTGATTTAAATCAGCGAATATGTCAAATAGATACCCTTATTAGCAACAAAAAATTAACTAAAGCCAATTCGAACTTTATACAAGATTTGATGAAGATTGCTGAGTTTCAATAATTTTAACCCTAACTTTGAAATGATGTTTAGACTCGACAGAACTGTAGGAAAAGGTCAATCCCACGATGAAGCTGCTAATCAATCTACATACTGGAAATCTAAAACAGTAGATGAACGGTTAATTGGTTCCATGTACCTTAATAGTGTCGCTTACAACTTTGACATTAATAATCCCCCTCGTCTTGACAGAACTATTTTTAGGACAAGGAAACATAAGTTCAGATGAGCGTAGTATTAAATCTCGATTTTCAAGACTTTATTAATGCATTCAACATAGAATGCGTTGATTATATCGTAGTTGGAGGATATGCTGTAATTCATTATGGATCTTCCAGAACAACAGGCGATATCGATCTCTGGGTAAGAAAATCAGAAGAAAATTATATTAAAATCATTCGCGCTTTTCACATGTTTGGCATGCCCGTTTTTGACATGACCAAAGATAATTTTCTATATAATGAGAACATGGATGTTTTTTCGTACGGCAACCCTCCAGTTTCCATAGATATTCTAACCAATGTTAAAGGGCTTATCTTCGAGGAGGCATTTCATCAGGCCATTGATGCGGTTTGGGACAATACAAATGTTAAAGTAATTGAGTTTCGCGACCTGATTAAAGCTAAGAAGGCAGCGGGTCGTCATAAAGATTTAGACGATATAGAGAACATTAGAGCAAAATAACATCAACTCAATTTCAATATTTCTTCGCATAGACTGAATACTTTTTACAAATTCAAACAAAAAAAGAGCGAAAGCCACATTTGTATGAAACACAAATTCAAAACCCCAATTGAAGATATAAATCATTGCCGGAATTTCTTAACTTCGTAAAAAGAGAATATGTCAATTTTTGACCAATATACCAGTGATATTTACCTGCTTTGTGTTCGTCACAAAGTGAGGAGCCTGTATGCTTTTGGTTCTGTTTTAACTGAAAAATTCAATAATAACAGCGACGTAGATTTGATAGTAGATTTCGACCCTATTGATGTTGCAAATTATGCAGACAACTACTTTGATCTTAAATTCTCATTACAAGATATTTTTCATAGATCTGTTGACCTTCTCGAAGAAAAAGCAATAAAAAATCCATATTTCAAACAGGCAATTAGTCAAAATCGCAAGTTGGTTTATGGACATTAACATAAAAACTTGGCTATACGATATTTTGAATGCTATCAATGAAATAGATAGCTTCTTTATTAATATCCCAAAAGATTTTTTTGTTTACCAAAACGATTTGAAAACAAAAAAAGAGCGAAAGCCACATCGCTCTACGCGCTGCTTCTTTCGCTCTCTCCCTTGTGTGCGGCAAAGGAGATTCGAACTCCCATGCCCGTTACAGGCGCTACCACCTCAAAGTAGTGCGTCTACCAGTTTCGCCATCGCCGCATCTTTATTACTGAGGTATTCCCTATTCAGGAGCGCAAATATACGCTTACAATTTCAAAATACAAAAGCATGGTAAATATCTCACCCCTGCCTTCGCACCTCTTTGCCGGTTCTTAACCCGGAATTCTCGCTATATAAGTTGCCAGTTCTTTTATCTGCTCCACTACCTGCTCATTCTTAGACTTGCAGCTCTTTGCCTTATTAAAATATACCTTGGCATTACGGAAGTCACGACGCTGAATGCAGATTTGAGACAAATACAAATTAGCCATTGCTTCAGAATCTTTATCAGGAACACCCAATTGCAATGATTTCTTCAGATTCTCACTCGCTTCCTTAGTATTTCCTTTCTTCAACGCAATCATACCCAATTGCAGATAAGCACTTCCTTCATGCTCTTTCTCCGGCATTCCGGTCTCCAATCCTTTACGCAACTGAGCCTCAGCCAAATCCAGATCATCACCCATGCTGGCGATATTACTCTGCAGCATATAATACGAAGAGCGAATAGGCTTGTAAAGCAGATTCGGATACTTTACCTGCTTCAGCAATTTCTGAGCACCTTCCATATCTCCACTTTCCATATACCCCTGTATCAGGGTCATTGGACCTATCATAAAGTAGGCTACAATCATCAGTATCGCCAGCAAAAATGGAATCCAGGCTATCCACCAGGTCACTTTAAATCCGGTTAAAAAACCTAATGCGATCAGTGCTACAGCCAATGGCAAACGATACGTAACTAAAAAACGTCTTAAATTCATAATATCAATTGGGCCGCAAATATACCGTAATTTTGATTGTTAGCAGAAAGCCGGAATCAGGAATTATAAAAAATCACAATGATATAATTTCTAGTCACTTATTACTTCAGTTCAACTATTGTATTAAGTTTGCCATTGGTTGCATAAAGATGACCAAAATCATCTTTTTATTCACCGCATGATCACGGATTTATAATAATTATTAAAATGGATTGGTTCGAAAATTGGTTTGATTCTCCCTTTTACAAAATACTGTACAACAACAGGGACGACCGTGAAGCACAGAAATTTACAGACCAACTGATCTGCTACCTCACCCCACCTGCTGGTAGCAGCATGCTCGATATCGCCTGTGGCGAAGGTCGCTTTTCGCTACAATTGGCAGAAAAAGGCTATGACGTAACCGGAATAGACATCTCTGCCAACAGCATAGAACACGCAAAAACCCACGAAACAAATCACCTCCACTTTTATGTGCAGGATATGCGTTTCCCATTCTATATCAACTATTTCGATTTCGCATTCAACTTCTTCACCAGCTTCGGCTATTTTAAATACGACCGAGATCACCGCATGGCTGCCCGCTCATTTGCAGGGGCACTCAAAAAAGGTGGCATACTGGTCATCGACTACTTCAACTACAAAAACGTGCTCAAAAGCATGGTAAATGCTGCTGATGTAGAACGTGAAGAAATCACCTTCCACATCACCAAAAAATTTGAACGAAAGCACATCATAAAAGATATAAAATTCACTGACCAACAAAACATTGCCCGCCATTTTACCGAAAGTGTAGCCACATTTTCGCTCGAAGACTTTGTTGAAATGTTCTCAGCAGCAGGGCTCACATTAATAGAAACCTTCGGCGACTATCAACTGGCTCCATACCACCCCGAAGACACCCCACGAATGATAATGATATTTAAGAAGCATTAATGGCAAACACTTTTCAGGATACTATTCTTTATTGGGATCACATAGCATGGTACTATGTCAACATACAGTGGCGTACACCCCTGCTCGATTTTGTGATGCCTTTCCTGAGAAACCAATGGTTCTGGGTGCCTTTATATCTGTTTCTGGCCACCTTCATGCCCTTAAAATTCAGCAAAAAAGGAGCTATGTGGTGCCTTGTTTTCTTTATATCATTTGTTATTTCAGACCAAATAAGTGCCAGCCTGCTTAAGCCTGTTTTCCATCGCTTACGCCCTTGCAACAACCCTGCACTTGCAGATATCATACACATCATAGTGCCTTGCGGTAGTGGCTATAGCTTTCCGTCATCTCATGCTGCAAATCACTTCTCAATAGGCATTTTCAGCGCTGTTACCCTCGGCAAATACTATAAATGGGTTTGGCCTGTAGCCATACTTTGGGCTGCATCAGTCTGCTATGCACAGGTTTATGTAGGTGTTCATTACCCGCTCGATGTCACTATCGGAGCCTGCATTGGCACCCTAACCGGTATTTTCACCGGCAAATTATATAATAGATATTTTATACTACAAACCTTATAATCTACTAGAATACAAATAGTTAAATACTAATTCCTTCATCTACTACTTCTTTCAAAGTTATTTATCTATAATTGCGGCTAAATTTATTTCTATGAAAAAACTAATTCTTTTCTTATCACTGGTCAGTGTTCTTGCCTCTTGTAAAACCCCACCATTAATTATGGGTAAGCCTGTCTCAAAACCATTAAAACCATACATTACTACCATAGATAAGGGAAAGGTTGAAGCAAATGAAGTTAAAGTAGTTGATACCAGTATTATTGCTGACAACCAAAGCTATTCAAAGAAAAAAATTATCGCATATAGCGACGGCACAACAGAATATGCCAGTATTTCAGAACCGGTAACCGATTTCGCTAGAAAAGTATATTCAGGACGCATTGACGTCTATCAATATGTATTACACATTACCATCATTACCCCTACAAATGAACCCGGTGGTGCTCATAGAATTGATAATCTGAAAAGCAACATTATGTACATGTGCACGCCCGCATCTCCGGCTGTTATGCTAATTAACTACAAAGACCTAAAACAAATAATCCCTGCTGATCACCCGGCAAATGAATGGTTAGCAAAATACAAACAAGCCGAAAAAACACAACATAAATTTAGGCGCTCTTATGCAGGTGTTATTGCAGTGGGCTTACTTGGTCTTGCTATCAACAGCCAAAAGAATGACCCCACAATTAATGCCATTAGTGGTTCACTTACGGGTCTTGGATGTATTGGCTGGGTTGCCGTAGGAATCAATCAAGAAAAAAATAAATTTAATTTACAAAGAGCAATCGCAGTCTATAATGGGGTCGATTTTATTGCAAAACCTTAATCGCATCAATAACAATCACAACACTTGGCGTTCAGAAATATATGAACAAAGCTGATTTTCGAAGCCGGAGATGATTTTTAAAAATTATCTCCGGCTTCATTGCAAAATATCATAAAACAGTTTCCTGTATCATTATTTCCACATTAACGTATTCCTTAACATTCCCACCACATTCACTACCTTTGCAGCCTAATGGAGGAAAAATTTCAATCAGGTTTTGTAAATATTTTCGGCGCACCTAACGCGGGTAAGTCTACCCTGCTCAACTTGTTGTTGGGCGAAAGACTCGTCATCACTTCTTCAAAAGTGCAGACTACACGCCATCGTATTCTCGGCATTCTTACAGAAGACAACTACCAGATCGTCTTCTCAGACACACCCGGTATTATTGAAGCAAAATACAAGCTGCACGAAAAAATGATGCAGCAGGTAAAAAGTGCACTCGAAGATGCAGATATAGCTATAATCGTTCACGATATCAACAAACCTATAGAAAGCCTTAACGAGCTTATGGGTATGCTGAAACTAAAATCGCGCGCCATATTATTGCTCAACAAAACAGACAGACTTAGCGGCGATATTCCGCTCGCTGATATACTAGCAGAATACACTGCCGCTTATCCTAAATGGGATATCCTGCCTATCTCTGCCAAAACAAAACACAACACCGAGCAAATCATTCCGCTCATACTCAAAACACTACCGGAGGCCCCGCCTTATTATACTGACGATAATATCTCTGACCGCAACGAACGTTTCTTTGTAAGCGAACTTATCCGCGAGCAGATTTATGCACTCTACGAAGACGAGATACCCTACCATGCTGCCGTATTCATACAAGCGTTTGAAGAGAAATCGACACTTACTGTTATCAAGGCAGACATTATTGTGAGCCGCGAAACACAGAAAATGATCTTGCTCGGCAAGGGTGGTGCTATGATCAAACAATTAGGCATCAATGCCCGTATGTCTATGCAGGAATTCCTCGACCGTAAAGTGCACCTGGAGCTGTTTGTAAAGGTTCGTCCTCACTGGCGCGACAATGAAAACCACCTGCGGGAATATGGATATAATTCATGAGAACAACGTAGTAATTTCGCATATTGATACCGAACAATACCAACACAAAGTTGCAGCACTTGATATGCTGCGACTCGACTTGGTGCACCCCGTAGTCAGCGGGAACAAGTGGTACAAACTGCGCCTCAATGTGCTCTATGCACAAGACAATAATTTTAAAACAATGGTCACCTTTGGCGGCGGATATTCTAACCATCTCGTAGCTACGGCCTATACCGCACGCCGCGCCGGGCTGGCATCTGTAGGTATAGTAAGAGGTAAGTACGACCACCTCACACCCACCCTGCAAGACTGCATCAACGAGGGCATGGAACTTATCTTTGTCACTAAAGAAGACTACGACACACAAACACACCCCGAGTGGGAACAACGACTTGCAGCACAATTCGATGAACTCTATATAATACCTGAAGGCGGCGCCAACGAATGGGGCAGAAAAGGAGCAGGGCTCATCAGTCGGTTTATCACAGAAGAATACACACACATTGCCCTCTCCGTAGGCTCCGGCACCACCCTCACAGGCATCCGCAACAAAACCAACACAGACCAGATAGTTATGGGCTTTGCCCCCATGAAACAAGGCACCTACCTCACAGACCATATTGCACCCCACCTTACACCTGAAAAAAATACCAACTGGCAACTATTCGACAACTGGCATTTTGGCGGTTTCGGAAAATGGAACTCAGAACTCATCGACTTCATGAACCATTTCTACCATACCAACCACATACCGCTCGACATTATCTACACCTCGAAAATGATGTACGGTATCGGTCAGCTGATCGCCCAAAATCATTTCAACATTACAGACAAAATACTCTGCATACACACCGGCGGCCTTCAAGGCAATATAAGTGTAAAAGGACTATTGTATTAATTCATACCGGCAACACGACTACAAGCACACCATTGTTGATGCTATCACCAACAACCACCGGGACGTAACGTCTTTAGGTCACATTCACTTACGTAGAGCCGCAAAGATAAGGTCCTAAAATAATCTAACATCTAATAAAAACACAACTAAACAAACCCCATTCGTTGCAATAAAAATCATATCTTAACAACATGAAAGAAGGCCAAAAACTATGGAGTAGAGACGAACTAATATTAGCTGTAAATCTCTATTGCAAATTACCCTTTGGGAAAATGCACAAAAACAATACTGAAATAATAAAATTGGCAGACTTAATTGGCAGAACACCTTCGTCAATAGCACTCAAATTGGGGAACTTTGCAAGCTTTGACCCGACGCTAAAAGAAAGAGGAATAAAAGGCGCATCGAATGCAAGTAAACTTGATAAAGAAATTTGGGATGAATTCTACAATAACTGGGATGCCGCACTTTTTGAAAGTGAACGATTAATGGCTAAGGTAAAAAACACAACTATTGAAAAGCTAAATAACATCGAATTATCAGATTTACCCTCTGAGGGATTAGAGAAACAACGACTTGTAAAAACCAGAGTAAATCAGTCAATATTTCGGACAATTATTTTAGCTACATACAATAACAAATGTTGTATCACGGGAATCTCAAATCCAGAGTTACTCATTGCAAGCCATATAATTCCATGGAGTAAAGACGAAAGAAACAGAATGAATCCTATGAATGGTCTCTCTCTCAATGCATTACATGATAAAGCATTTGAAGTGGGTCTAATAACAATTGATGCTGACACTTATAAAATAAGAATATCTCCATCAATCATACGAAAGGATATCCCCGATAGCATTAAGCAAAACTTCATAGACTATGAAGGGAAAGAAATCATACTCCCAGACAAGTTTTTACCAGATAGAACATTCTTAAAAGAGCATAATAAATCAAGATTTAAAGCTGCAAGCTAGAGCATAAAATGAATGTGACTTATAAGCAAACGTGAAAAAAGAAAGAACATGTACATTGGCGTAAAAAAGAAATGAATGATTCCTTCATAAAGAAAGAAAATCACGAATCAGACCATTGTAATAAATCACAATCTAAATCAGTAAGTACATTACTAAACACAAATCAAAAAATACACTTCATCTACAAGATTACAGATTACAAAGCCGATGAAATTGAAATAGCAAGAATAAACAACATAGAAACAAAGAGTAAAATAAAAGACCGACTTTCTGAAATAAAAAAGGCAGGTGGTCAACTGCAATATGTAGATCTGGAGCAAGGAATATTCAAAAACAATCTGGTTTTAATAGACAGTTTATTGCCTGATATTTTATCCGAGATTGTAAAAACTTTTTATGAAACAAACCATACAACAATCACCGACCTCACAAATCATATCAATAACAAAAACCCACTGCAATACGACAAACAATTTGCTCATTCATTTTACGAATACAAAATAAAACGCTTCCTCAGTGATGTTGCCCTGGGCATGATGCCGTCCAAAGTTTGGTCAGGCATATTTGATGCAACCGGAGGCTACCTTATTGTAAAAAAAGATGGCGAAATAGTCAGCTACAATATTTACAATAAGAATGAGTTCGAAGCATATCTCTTTACAGCAACAAAACTGGAAACTGCAAGCAGTACAAGACATGGATTTGGTGATATTTTCAAACAAGGCAATGACTATTTCATTAAGCTAAACCTGCAAATCAGATTTTATAAATAATAGCTTTTTTACTTCTAAAATCCATTAAAATAGACCATTGCACACTAAGCACCAAAGCTTATTGCATCATAACTACAAGATTACTTTTTCACAAAAAACCATCTGAAAAACACGCTTTTTTACAACCCCTGAACCTTTTTTTCAAAACATAACAACTGCAATACATACCCCACTAACCAATAAGTAACTAACCACACTTATCCACACAAAAAAAAGACATGATGGTCCACTTTCCGTACCATCATGGTCCTTATTTCGCACCACCATGTCTTTTCAACTTGCCGGGTTCATATACGCTCCTCACCTTTGTCGTGTACAAAAAGTCATTATCAGGTTTTTGACCAACTAAAACTATATACTATGAATACACCGGAAACAAAGGAGCAAGCAAAGAGACTCTTCTTTCAATCTAAACTGACAAGGGCACAGATTGCAGCCATAATAGGCGTTCATCCACGTACACTCTTCGATTGGATCCGAGAGGGCGACTGGAAGTCAGCACGCAACACCGCTGCCAATGCACCCATGTTCATCACTGAGCAATACTACAACCAACTCAACGCCATGAACCGCAACATCAGCGAACGTTCAGACAGACCATTTCCTACAAAAGAAGAAGCAGACATCATGCGCAAACTATCTATGACCATTCGTCAGGTAAAAGTGCGTCAGGGCTTATCAGAAACTATTGAAATATTTGCCCTGTTCTCTAATTTCTTACGTTACAAAAAACCACACATCATAGAAGAAGTAATGCACTCAATGACCGACTACCTCAACACCCTCAAAGTAAACATCACGCAAACACCAATAGACCAATACAACCAACAGCAGGAAATTAAAAAAGACTGGGAGCAGTACCTGTACGAACTTAACACCGACGATGATGTTGACCAATTAGCAAACATAATAGATAGCTACAAAACAAATATTGACAAACAAAAACAAGAGATGAACCAACCCGGCGCATTTGAAGCCAATTTCCCGCCACCAACTACCAACAATACAAACAACACAGAAATACCACCTATCGGGTAAAAGTGGGTCAAAGTGGTAGTTTTGAAAAAATACTAACACATTCACAATCAAATACTTAACAAATAAAACACCCACAAAACACCCGAAAATAAAAAAAACACCCACTATACAAACACTCACCTTACTAAGTTGTGGCACACCTCCGAAGTGTGCCACAACTATATCCACTAACTACTAACCTCAAACATTTATAGAGCCACAAGACTTCGCACATCCACGTTCATCTTAGCACACCATTCTTGGCACAACCAACAACCACCGCAACCTATCGTCTATCGGTATAAATATGCACATCAAAAGAATAACAATCATAAAAAACAAATACGGCTTCGGCGATAGCCGTAAGAAAATGAGGCTAAAAAAACACGCAGCTCAGCTCCTTTTGCACGCGGAGCGATTCGCAAAAGTGCCGCTTTCTTTTGTTACTTTTCGGAGTTTATCCCGATTATTTCGGGACGGCAGCACAAAGAAAAGTAAACAAGCGGTGGGCAGAGCAACATGTACGTTTCACCCATTCTTAGCACAACCAACAACCACCGCAACCTATCATCTTTCGGTATAAATATGCACATCAAAAGAATAACAATCATAAAAAAAACAAATACGGTTTCGGCGATAGCCGTAAGAAAATGAGGCTAAAAAAACACGCAGCTTAGCTCCTTTTGCGCGCGGAGCGATTCGCAAAAGTGCCGCTTTCTTTTGTTACTTTTCGGAATTTATCCCGATTATTTCGGGACGGCAGCACAAAGAAAAGTAAACAAGCGGTGGGCAGAGCAACATGTACGTTTCACACCATTCTTGGCACAACCAACAACCACCGCAACCT
>CANGMZ010000001.1 GCA_947454715.1 Chitinophagaceae bacterium | reverse complement strand
CAATCATTGCAAGATATTTATGATGATATTGATAAAATGGAAAAGACCAGTGCAGAGGTATCTTCTTATAAACACTATGCCGAATTATTTTACCCTTTTACCATAATTGCTATATGCTGCATCGTTCTTGAAATGTTGTTGAGATATACTGTATTCAAGAGTATTACCTAAACTGAGAAAGTTACAACTATACACAACAAAAGGGACCTCACGGTCCCTTTTGCATTTATCTAATTTGAAGTAGTACTTAGTTAAAAGACTTAACCGGAATTATTACTGATGTCTGATCCCAAGAAAGCACTATAGCTTCTTTTTCCAATGTTATAGTGAACGTTTCCACAACTTTATCCAATTGTTTAACAGTTGCAGTACCTTCTATTACATTGGTTGCTATGTTTTTTTCATAATCATAAGCACCCCACTGCCCTAGCTTGCTATTCAATATCACTGTCCATTCTGCCTTACCCGGCTTAGTAATCAATGTATAAGTACCTGCCTTCAATTGATGACCTGCAAACATGCAATCCTTGGTTAGCGTTACCTCAGTTGCTTCATCTGCACCTGTGCGCCATATTTGTCCGAATGGCACCAACCCCGTCTCACTGAAAATTACTCTGCCTTTCTTCATTGGCTGACCATACGTAACGCTCATCCAATCATTTTTTAAAGTCGTGTGTTTACTCGTTCTGTCTTTTGCAAAAACACTTGTAAATGTGAGCAACATCAATATTGCCAGTGTTATCGTTTGTTTCATAAGTTAAAATGTTTCGTGCAAGATAAATATTATTAGCATCAAAAAATGTCTGCAACTATTGAAATAAACTATGTGCTACATACATTTCAGGTAACTCGCTCATACTGTAGCTGTTACTTCACACACCCATCACACAGATAACTCAAACAAAAGCTTTGCAGGAGCCTCAGTTAGCCTTAATTTTGGCACACGTCCGCCTTCTTGGCAGCAACAATAAATTACATGAACGTGTCTGCAACGCCTGTTATCACATTATTATCAGACCTTGGTACACAACACCTTGCCATTAGCGGCATAAAAGTGTTGTTATCTCATTATTCCCCTGATGTGATCACTGTAGACATTTCGCACAGAATAGCACCATACAATATTCAGCAGGCAGCATATTTAACCTTATATGCGCATCGTCATTTCCCCGCCTCTACAGTGCATTTGCTGCTCGTAGATATTATGTTTGGAGAAAGACACCGCATGCTATTAGCAAAAGTTAATGGACACTACTTTATAGCACCTGATAATGGTACTCTTTCGCTTGCATTTGGTAAGGAATTACAAACAGTATGGCTTTGCAGGGAGTTCAGCGGCCCGGTAAGTGTTTTAAAATGGGCAGAACATGCCAATAGCGTAATTGAAGTAATAAAAGAAGGTTTCGACCTTAATGAATACTTCAGTCGCTTTATGATAAAAGAAGTAGCTCCGTTATTGGCACAAAAACCAATAGGTGCAAGACTGGACTGCACAATCCTACATATTGACAGATACGGGAATATTGTTATCAACCTCACAGAGTTACAGTTCAGCGATTTAATAAATGATGGTCCCTTCAGTATCAAATTCCCGGGCGAGAAAGAATTGACAACGCTAAGCAGGCATTATAACGATGTGGAAGAAAGCCAGCTCCTTTGCCGCTTCAACAGCATGGGCTACATGGAAATAGCAATCAACCATGGTTCTGTAGCTGATCGATTTGATTTAGATATTACCTCCGACAAAGGCATGAACTATAGTGTAGTGACTATCAATTTCTGATATCCTAGTCTGATTACATACACAGCGACAAATTTTCCACATAAAAAAAGCTGCCTTTTTCAAGGCAGCTTTTTCATTAATATGCTGTGGAAGTATTTTATCTAATCAAGGTAACACTACCGTTTATTGCTTTCTGTTGTCCATCAGGATGTGCTACGATAACCTGATAGAAGTATGTACCCATGTCTTGTGGTACACCATTGAATGTTCCATCCCATCCTTTCTTAGGATCAATAGTATGGAATACTTCATGCCCCCAACGGTTGTAGATTCTAAAGTCAACCAATTTCTGATAATACAGATTGTAAACTCTGAACACATCATTCAAACCATCACCATTTGGTGTAAATGCTTCAGGAATAAACTCAGTAACAGTTGGGTCTACTCTGATTGTTACTGTTGCGGAGTCTCTGCAACCGTAAGGAGACATACCCACCACCATGTAAGTAGTAACAGAATCTGTAGGCGTAGCTATCGGATTGTTGATGTTCGGGTTGTTCAAAGTTCCGTTATTAGGACTCCAAACAAATACCCATGCACTATCAGCATTCAACTGCACACTACCACCGATAGGTATAGTCTGATCAACAGTTACATTAGTAAGAATAATAGGCGGATTAGAATGAATAGTCATAACATCTGATGCAGTGCAACCCAACGGCTGAACAGTAGCAGTGAATGTGTATACGAAATCACCCACAGCCATGAAATCAGGGTTAGGGATTGTTGGATCAGTAAGATTTGCACCCGGAGTCCACTGATAAGTAACAGTAGTATATGAAGCAGGAATAACCTCTGTATAAGCGTTCAATGGCAATGGCATTCTCAAACAAACGATAGTATCGTGGAATGAAGTTCTTGTAGTTACACCTACTACATCGATAGTAGCATTAGAAACCGCAGTACAAGGAATACTATCAGTTACCAGCAATTGAATGTTATAAGTACCTGCTGCTGCATAAACATGTGAAGGATTCATATCAGTTGCAGTGCTACCGTCACCGAATGTCCACAGATAATGTGCACCACCACCTACAGAGGTATTAGTGAATACTTCAGGAACACCCAAACATACACTTGGTGCAGATGGCGTAAATACTGAAGATATCGGATGACCCAATGTCACAGGTAATGTAGCTACTGCAGAACAACCGTAAGCATTATGATACTGCAAAGTGATATTGTAAGTACCTGGTGCAGAAATCGGATAAGAGTGCGTTGGGTTGTAGTGAGCTGCATTAATATTAGAGCTATCTGAGTTACCATCACCATAAGTAAATACAGATGTATAATTTGGAGGGAAGATAGTAGTTGTTCCACCACCTGAAGTGATTGTTGTAGAAGAACCATTTACAATGCTTACATCGTCTGTTACACAACCCTGATGAACTGTATAAGTGAAATTTGCACTTAATGTAGGGTCAACTAATGTTACAGGGCCAACAGCATTTGATGGGCAATGACCTGCACCATGATAATGAATGTTAGTGTAAGTACCGGCAAGAAGACCTGTAATATGTACAGCACTGTCTGTAGGACCTGAAGTAATTAATACCGGAGGCTGAGGAACACCATTACGTGTATACCAAACAGTATCTAATACTCCCGGAGTAATACTTCCTAACAAAGTAATCGTACCATCCGGCTTTCCGCAGTCAGTAGGGTTAGTGAAGCTCTCAGAAACAATGTTGTCACCTGCAGCAACAAATAATGTAGCAGGATCAATATGTATGTACGTTCTTGCTGAGTCATAGCAACCAACAGTAACACCAACATAAGTAGTTGGAATAACCGGAGCGATTACCAAAGATGGACCTGTACCAAGGTAAGCACCTGTAGTACTATCATACCAAGTGATAGAAGAAGATGCATAAGGCACTGGTGCATAAGTAATCGGTGCTACAGTATAGTTAGTGATTGGTGAGCCGGTTGGTGAAAAACGCCAAGCTTCATTTGTTGCAGTCCATACTGAAGGAAAATCTCTGCCCGGTGCAGCAGTTGCTACAGTTCCAGCTGCGTTTTGTACACCTACAATTGCATAACCACCATTCCACGTACAAACAGTTTTAGAGCCAATATGAACCTCAGCTACATTGCTTGTTTCATACAAAATGATTTGACTCGTAGTAGTTTGTGTAGTGCAGCTAAACATTGCTGATTTACAATAAGTTACTAAAAACTTTCTGTTTGGTGCTGTACCTACTGTAGAGTATTCGATAGTACCACCCCAAGCTACATCAATATCGCACCATGGACCGCAAACGCAGTTGTATACTGATGAGTTACCTAACAGAGCAGCAGAAATAGGCCAAGGGCAATATGCACCTGCAAGTGCAGTATTAAAATTCAGCATACCATTACTACCTATCACCAACTGTGTATAGTTATTACCATAAAAGTTGAAGGTAAAGCCAATATTAACAACCGATGAATAGTTATCATCAATAGTAATACCAGACCCGTAAGGAACCGAACCCAAATTAGTACCATGTAAGGTAGTGGAATAGGTACCGCACAACGGAGTATCTACCACAATGGCAACTTGCGCTAATGCCCTGCTGCTAAAGAAGGACACTAATATGCCACAAATCAATGTGAGTGCGTAGCGATTGTATTTCATAATTTATCCTTATTTTGGGATGTATGATTTTTTTCGGACAATTTAGTATTGCAAGATAGAAAAACAAACTAATTTTTTCCTGCCTTACAATATACAAGACAGTAACAAATAGCTAATGGTTGGTTGAATCAATAAAAAATCATGAAAAAATCAGCATTTTACCCATTTTTTCTGCTCTTATTAACTCATTTTTTTCACTTGTCCACAACAAACAAGTGAAAACACAACTACAAGCTTCCTGCAAGTGTCAGAGCAAATATATTTTTTTTCTCGATGATAACGAAATAAATTATTGACAACCAGCGTTTTGCCAGACACTTTATTGTTTTATCAATTTAAAACTTTCTACTCCTTCATTATTTTTTACTTGTAACAAATACATTCCGGCTGCCCAATCTGTTGCCGGCACTGCTACCGTTCTCCCGCTTACATTCGCATTCCATAATACGCGACCACTCAAATCGGTAAGCGTAACATTTGAATTTTCTGACACATTATTAACCAACCACATATTTGTAGCAGGATTAGGTGTAACAGTAATCTGGGCTTTGCTGACTTTGTTCACATCGAGGGTAATATCATGCGTAAGGCCATTTAATTGATACAACAACCAATAATTCGGATCAAACAACATTGTAGTCATATTCCTGTTCCACGTAAAGTGATAAATCTGTGTAGGTTGATTGTTGAAAATCCTGATTGTGGTATCTGCTGCAGCTGATCGTAATTTTATCTCTATCGGAGTATAAAACAGGGGAACAGAGGTTGGCATAGAGGTAGTTTGTACCAGTTTAACCCATACGTCACTACCAGATTGATTCCAACTAACAGTATATTCAGGAAAACCTTGCAAATATGCCCATTGGTTAAAGAATGTATCCAGATTCATACCATTTACATTCATACCTGTAATACTTGCTGTAAGTGTTTTCAAATCAGCAATAGTTGCAGTACTGTCATGCATCTGCTGTTGATGCGTTTTGAACACATGAAAAAAGGTAGAATCATCATTAATCACAAAACGGAGCATGTGCAACATACATGATCCTTTATCATAAGACAAACGTGAATCAAATATGCGATTCTCATTAGTAGTATCATCAACATAAATAGCACCATCAGGAGCAGATTTTACATTCGTTTGTTGGCTGCTGATATCAGCTAATGCACCTGCATGACTTCTGAAATGATCTATAAACAAGTATTCAGAATAACTGGCAAAGCCTTCGTTCATAAAAATATCTGCCCAAGTGCCACACGTAACATTATCTCCAAACCATTGATGACCAAGCTCATGCGCTACCAATGTTCCGTTAAAAGAGCCAAGAGTAGTCATTGTTTGGTGCTCCATACCCCCGCCCAAAGGCCCCATGCAGTGACCATACTTCTCTTTCCAGAATGGATAACGACCATATAGAGTAGAGAAGAAATCAATCATAAGACCGGTAGAGTCTATAACACTCTTAAAGAATGGTAAAGTTGAAGGATTGCTATATACATAGTTTTGAACAAGTGTAGAATCAGTACTACCTGTATAATGCATATAATAAGAATAGTCTACATAATTAGCTACAGCATAAGATATCAGGTAGTAGTCAATAGGGAAACGTTCGCTCCATTCGTAGCGATTGTGAGTGGCATCTATTGTAGTAATCGATTGCAGCATGCCATTACTTCCTGCCTTTAGCGAATCTGGAATAGTCAGCCACATATCAACTGAATCTATTTTATCTCTCAAAGATTGTTTACAGGGCCACCACTCATTTGCATGATATGATTCGCTAAGTGTGTATGTTGCTCTGTTCCCCCAGCTTGGAGAAGCAATACAGTTAACGCCCTCTGAACCCATGAGTGTACCCGATGTTGGTGTACCCCCATAAAATACCTGCGCAGTAAACATAGTACCAATCGGCAATGATGTAGGTAAGGTAACTGTGCGCACTACCCCGGCAGAAGTGACCGGCTGTGCAATACCATCGATAAGTACAGAATCTATCGTGAGCAGCGACGATAACTCAAAAACATAAGCAGACATTGATGTGGCAGTGACCATAGCCGTTGTAGATACGTTACCGGAAAGATAAGTAGATGCATTGGTTACATTCAGATCAAATTTTACATATTTAACATCATAATTGTCTTCTGCAATATCTGCGACAGTTGTTCTGGCACCCATTCTACCTTTAAATGATTGGCATCTTGCAGAAATATTATTTTCCTGTGCCATTGCCATAAAAGCAGCAGGAAGAAGGGCAATAGTCAACAGACTCTTAATC
Source organism: Chitinophagaceae bacterium (assembly GCA_947454715.1). GTDB lineage: Bacteria > Bacteroidota > Bacteroidia > Chitinophagales > Chitinophagaceae > Flavipsychrobacter. The sequence goes on along the minus strand of CANGMZ010000001.1, from coordinate 88,679 downwards.
AATGAGCGCATTTTATAATTTAATTTACCGATAAAGCTATGAATTTTTATTTTTGTATGAATAAGTTGTACATTTATATCTCTAAATCAGATATGAGAAAAACCACAAAAAGAAGAGTTGTTTTTGCCGGCAAATCGCTGGTGTGGGCTTCTATGCTTTTTACTACTGTAATGGTGCTCCTCAACTGGAATGATGTGAGAACCAGCATTTCCGGTAAATATGTGACTATCAGTAATGAACGAGACAATATCATTCAAAAAGTCCGCCCTTCTTCTTTAGATCCTTTAGAGTCTCTATTAGACAAAGGACACAACCTCATTAAGGTTATTGCCAATTTTATAGAATTCAAGTAGGTTTCGTTTCTCCTTTACAACAATCATTACATTGTATATTCTTTAACTGACAACAAATCTGCAACTTTGTCAGATATTATAGTGGCACGGCTATTGCATACATGTATGTACACGCAAATTTAAAAACAACAATTTATGGCAAATACAATTTTTCACGCAGCAGACAAAAGAGGCCATGCTAATCATGGTTGGCTCAATGCACATCACTCATTCAGTTTTGCAGGTTATTATGACCCTACAAAAGTACATTTTGGCGTTCTGAGAGTATTAAATGATGATATAGTTGCTCCGGGTATGGGTTTCGGCAAACACCCGCACGACAATATGGAGATTATTACTATAGTACTTGATGGGTTGCTGGAACATGCCGACAGCATGGGGCACAAACAAACTATAGCACCTAACGAAGTGCAGGTAATGAGCGCAGGAACAGGTGTATACCACAGTGAATATAACCATTCAAAAGATAAACCTGTAAATCTGATACAATCATGGATATTCCCAAATAAAAAAGGAGTTACGCCAAGGTATGATCAGGTAGTTTTCGATGCACAAGAACGTATCAATCAATTACAAACATTAGTATCGCCTATCGATAGTAATGATAAGGGATTGAAAATTCATCAAGACGCCTGGATATATCGTACCACATTAGAAAGCAGCAAGGAAATAACACTTACTCCTCACAGTAAAGATCATGGTTTCTACATATTTGTATTAGATGGCAAAATCAATGCAGGTACACAGCTTTTGAATAAAAAAGATGCTTTGGGCGTAAGCGACACGGAGACTTTCATAATATCAGGTATTGACACCAGCGATGTGCTGATTTATGAAATACCTATGTAATACTAATAAACATCACCCAAATAAAAATCCCCATGCACAACCTATGCATGGGGATTTTCTATATCATAGTTCTGATTATTGTTTTATCAGTCCGTTTACTTTACTGAGCATGGTTTGAAATTTCTGATTCAGAATTTTAGCCCCTTCTTCATCACCAACAGTTTGAGCAGTTACAGACAGTGAATTAATAAACGAAACATCATTCCTGATATCTCTGGACAACATTTGTTTCTGATCATCATTAAGTGACAATACATACTCAATATCATCTTCTGAGTTTTTTGCCAGTTTCAACGACAATTCTCTTGCCTTCTCTTTTGCTCCTGCCTTATAATAAGACATAGCAATATAGAAAACAGTAACATCGTAGTAGTATGACTGGTGCGTAACACTTGCCTGCATTTTATCTAACAAGTTCACGGCTTCTGCTTTTCTGCCTGCAGCAGTCAACTCATCTGCTATCAATGCGGCATATATACGAGAAGACATCAACATAACCCTGTTCTTCTCATCGAAATAAACATTAGTCGTATTGGCTCCACCCCATTTGAATTTGTTCATAAACAGGTCATAGCTCTTATCCAGATTTACATTGACAGTAATCTGCTGTTTAGGGTCTGCTGTCGGAGCTTTTCTATAAGGTACAACTCGGTATACCATACCTTCCTGACGCAAATAATCATGTAAACCTAAATAAGAATCATTGCCCGGGAAGCCGCCACTGAAATAAATAGGTCTTGCCCATCCGTTCTTAGCATTTTCTGCAAGCATATTCACCAATGTAATGTCATTCTTATACAGACCTTCACGAGGAAGTGTGAACTTCATTTCATTGATAATGTTTGCAGTATCCTTAGCATCTGCCATACCCTTTTTAACCAATTCTTCCTTACTCAATCCACGAACAAACACATTGAGTGCAGGAATATATCCACCATCTCCGCCACCCAACTCCTGGCCACTCTCATCAATATTCTTGCTGGTCATGAATTTGCACATGTCGTATAGATCATAATACTTATCCTGAGCCAATCTGTTGTTGTTTTCATATCTGATATGATCATGACGAGACCCCATATACTCCTCGCGCTTCCAGGTCATAGGCACCGCATCAGCATCATTTACTTTGCGTTGCAACTGATCTATAAACCACTCGGTACCCATAAGCGTATTAATCATAATGCGCACGTCCTTACGTACACCTTCTACTTCCTGCATATACCACAGCGGATAAGTATCATTATCTCCGAACGTTACCAATATGGCATTGGGCGCACATGACATCAAGTCATTATAGGCAGTTGACCACGCCAAACGCTTTTCTGAACGATCATGATCATCCCATTCTTCCTTAGCCATCAGCACAGGTACTGCCACGAGGCAGAGTGCTGTAGCACCTATTGCCGCAGGATATCCTTTCACTATTTTACCTATCCAATCACCAACAAGCAACACGCCCAAACCTATCCATATTGCAAATGCATAAGTACAACCTGCAAACGCATAGTCACGTTCACGTGGCTGACCGGGGGTCATATTTAAAAATATACCGATAGCTGCGCCTGTAAAGAAGAACAGAAGGAATACTACCAATGTTTCATTCTTATTACGTTTATACTGATAAACAAGACCCAGAATACCCAATATCAACGGAAGGAAATACAATTGATTTCTTGCACCATTGTTCACAAAACCATCACTCATTTTATCTAAATCACCCACACGTGGCTTATCCAACATCTTGATACCGGATATCCAGTTACCATTTTTAGGATCGCCCTGCCCTTCAAAGTCATTTTCACGACCTGCAAAGTTCCACATAAAGTAACGCCACCACATCCAGTTCATCTGATAGCCAAAGAAGAACGCCATATTATCAGCTGATGTTGGTGTTTCTCCTTGAGCCAGATTAAGGAAAGAACGATATGCTGCTGCATGGTTTTCACTACCGTCCCATATACGCGGAAAGAAACGAGTTGTAGCAGGGTCAAAAACACCCTCACGCTTGATACCGGTTTCCTCATAATGGTCTTTACCATTAGTCTGTACCTGAGTATAGACGGTTCCTGTACTCTTCACACTGGTCATTGGGCTCGTAAAATCGGGACCTATCAACAGTGGCTGAGAACCGAATTGCTCACGCGATACATAAGAATTCAAGCTGAATGCATTATCCGGATTAGTCATATCCACAGGCACTTCTGCACGAGAACGGATTACCGGAACTATGTAGCTGCTGTAACCTATGATTACAAATATGATACTCAGAATACTGGTATGAAGCAAATTGTGTTGCTTTTTCTTTGCCCATTGCAGTGCAAAAATCAACGCAGCACAAAGAATGACAATAAATGTAAGGGAACCGATATCGAAAGGCAAACCAAAACTATTGGTAAACATAATATCGAAATTCGCAGCTATTTTAGGTATATATTGAATAATACCTACCTGTACAAAACCCAGTATACCGCAACCTGAGATGAAGGCGATAATAGCACCTTTCACTGTAGGTGTATATCGCTTGAAATACCAGATCATGATAATTGGTGGTATACATAACAAGTTAAGCAAGTGAACACCAAGAGATAAACCAATAAGATAAGCAATCAACACCAACCAACGATCGGCATACTTTGAATCTGAAACAGCTTCCCATTTCAGTATTGCCCAGAACGTAATCGCAGTAAAGAACGATGAGGTAGCATATACCTCTGCCTCAACAGCAGAAAACCAAAACGTATCTGAAAAAGTATACGCCAATCCCCCAACAATACCTGCACCCATTATGAGCGCCAAAGCACCACCTTGCGGCTCTTCACCCTTGGGAGTCAGCAACTTTTTAGCATAATAGGTAATGGTCCAGAATAGAAAAACAATAGTCAATGCACTGGTAAGTGCAGAGAATGAGTTGATGAACAACGCCTGTTTATCGGCAGCAGGAGCAAAAATGGCAAACAAACGCTGCAACATCATAAATAAAGGTGCCCCCGGTGAGTGCCCTACTTCCAGTTTTGATGCGCAACTCAAAAACTCACCACAGTCCCAGAAACTGACTGTTGGCTCCATTGTTTTCAGGTACACCACGTAGGCAATGGCTCCTGTTAACCAACCGAAAAGGTTATTGATCTTTTTGTAATTCATATCAGATTTTGTCAGAATGCTCAAAAATAGAGTATTCTCCAAGTTTGTGCGTTAAAGGATAGCGAATTAATGTTAAAAAAGGTTAAGACAATAAATATATGGCAACATCATGATTATTTTTGTTGTGTATGGCAAAAGGCAATAAAAAAATAAATCTTCGCTCTATCAGAACACTCATGGTGTTTTGTCAAATGCTGCTTGTCCTATTTACCATTCAGTGGCTAGTAAGCCAGTACGATACTCAGAGAGACGAACTCAAAAAGAACCTCACCAAGCTGTTTACAGATATACAGCATAAAGTCTCTGACTCGCTGATTATTGAACATGTCATTGATCCTATTGCTGCCGAAGGAGGTGTTGCCGGCACAAAATCAACGGATAACAATCTGGCCTCTATCGCATTATCTCCGGGTAGCATACACAAAGTGCTGGGTAGCACTATCAGTAAAAACGAAGAACAAAGTCTGTTTAAAATGGACACTATTGCATTTAATGAGCTATTTGCCAACCAGATGCACCAAAACGGCTGGGATTTCAATTCTCAATGGGTGAATAACAATGACAGCAACAAAAATGGCAAATCCATATTTATAAAAAGCGACTTCTTTACTCAGGATAATGGCATTGTTGTGAGCGATTATCACCCATATCTATTTCTAAGACTACTGCCTCAGCTATTGTTCGTACTTATATTATTATCACTAACTGCTACAGCCTTTGTAATAACTTTTAAAAGCCTACGCTCTCAAATAAAGCTCAGTGAACTCAAAGATGACTTTATCGGCAATATGTCGCATGAGCTGAAAACACCTATATCTACTGTTAAGCTGGCTCTTGAGGCACTGAATAATTATAATATCATTGATGACCCCAAACTCAGCAGAGAATATCTGGGAATGGCTACATCAGAAATGGACCGTCTGGAACTGTTGGCAACAAGGGTGCTCAACACTTCTCTGCTTGAAAATGGGAACATGCACATTCAACGCGAAAGCCATGATTTGCAAGAATTGGTAGAGGAAGTGATCAGAAATATGCAGTTGCGCTTTGCTCAACACGACGCTAAAATCTCATTTGTAACTAACGGCAATAAATTTATTGTGCCTGTTGATAAATTACATACGCAAGGGGTGCTTGTAAACCTACTTGACAACAGTCTTAAATATGCAACAACAACACCTTCTATTCTGATTACACTTTCTGAACGAAACGGTGCGGTGCAATTATCGCTTACTGATAATGGTCCCGGAATACCGGAAGAGTACAAAGAAAAAGTCTTTGAGAAATTCTTCCGGGTACCAGATGGATTACGTCACAACATAAAAGGATACGGGCTCGGGCTTAGTTATGCGGCTCAGGTAATGCGCCAGCACAATGGCACGATCAACGTCAACAACCTCAATGACGGCGGCTGTGTATTTACGCTTACTTTTTAAGGAAATACTACTATACTTTATTCCCGAATATGATGAAAAAGAAAGTGCTGTATATTGAAGATGAGCCATACCTTGCCCGTATTGTAAAAGATACACTGGAAATAAAAGGTTACGAAGTGCTGCATAAAAAAGATGGCACCCGTATACATGAATGCATCACCACATTTGCACCTGATGTTTGCCTGCTCGATGTTATGCTGCCCAACATAGATGGCTTTACATTGGCAAATCACATACGCAATATTGACCCTCGCCTGCCCATTATATTCCTTACAGCAAAAACACAAACTGATGATCTAATCAAAGGATTTTCATCAGGTGGGAACGACTATCTGAGAAAGCCATTCAGTATGGAAGAATTGTTAGTGAGGCTTGAACATCAACTTAAGATGAGTAACAGAGACGCTTCTGCCACACAATCTTTACCTGATGAAGTAAAACTGAAAGAATATACCTTCTACCCGGGCAGGTTTGAACTGAAAACGCCTTCCGGCACCATAAAACTTTCAAACCGTGAAGCGCAAATACTCAGTATGCTCTGCGCACATACCAACAGCACATTAGACCGTCGCGAACTGTTACAGATAGTATGGGGAGATGATTCTTTCTTTAACTCCCGAAACCTTGATGTCTATATTCGTAAAATAAGAGGCTACTTTGCCCCCGACTCCGGCATAGAGATAGTCACACTAAAAGGGATAGGTTACCATTTCGTGGTTACAAAATAATTGTACACACTACTTGTATTCCTGCTCCATTCTTTTTACTGCAGATTTCACAGTTGCTGCTTGTTGCTTATTCTCATTAACATCAAGCGACTGCTTACTCAATATAGCTTTCATCTCGAGCTTCTTACGTACATCTTCAACCTTACCCATGTAGGCAACTATTTTCAGTTGTTTTTTATATAGCTTATTGAGATTTGTAAATAATCTTTTATTAGTTCGAATATATGCGGCGGTACTCAACAATTCATTGTTGCAACTATCTATTGCGGCTTCATAGCTATTGACCACATCTGCATATTGGTCAGATATAAGCGTGTCAGAGCTATTCCACTTTGCATACTTCTCTATATCTTTCAGATTTTTCTTATACGCATCTAACTGCAATACTTTTACTTTTCTACGATCCTCACTTAGGGCAAGTACTGTATCATAACAGGTAACATAATATTTATGAAGAGTATCTGCGCTGTTATACTTCTCCGTCTTATACAAAGAACTCCACTTGATTACCTCATCATCATAATTATCGTGCATATTCAAGCGGGCAACAGCCTCTTTATACAAAAACGAATCAGAAAGGCCTAGGCATTTCGCCAATGAATCTAATCTCACCTGATTAGCATCCTGATGCAGTTTTATAGCCTGCGTAAGTTTATCTGCTTCAACCTGCAATGTGTCTATTCGTTTTTTTCTGTCACTAATAGAATCAGAAAGCGCAATCATTTCAGGAGATTTTGCACTTTTCTGCACTTTTGCAGGTTCCTGATTATTTATTTTTTTACTATCCAATCCTTGCTTTCGCTTGCCGGTCTCTGCATACTTTTTCTTTACCTTCTTGAATTTAGTATCAGCTGCTTTTTTATATTTATTACACTGTGCTACCAACTTTTTATCGTCAGTTTTCATCTGTATCATATACTGCTTTGCTTCTATATTCTTAGTTCTGTTCTTCTTCTTCAATACATTATACTGCTCCGGGAAAAACTTCTTTTGCTCTTTGATATGCGCCTCTGCAATCTTCAATGCCTTTTCAGCATCTTTCCATAATTCCTGACCTTTTTCACGGTCCTTTTCTTTCACCACTTTTGCCGCATCTGCATCTGCTCTTGCTGCCTGCTTCAAAGCCAATGCTACCGGAAAACGATTATTAAAAGAATATGCCCTGTCAGATGCTTCATACAATACAGAATCCTCATCGAGCGCACTGATACGCATTAGTTCACTACTGTTCTGTCGGGTCTGGTTATATTTAGCATTAAATGCCACTACTGCACTATCTCCGGCTTCAAACACAGATAAAGGCATGGCAGTATCCACCAACTGCCAATAAGGGTCTGCAGATAAGTGTTTCAATCTGAATGTTATAGGGTCTTGTAAAAAATACTGAGGATCGTATTTGAAGACGAACTTCAACTTTTTAGCATAGGTTACTTTGCGTAGTGTAACCGTATTGATTATCTTTCTGATTACGGTTGGTGACTGAACCAGATTACCCGCCCCCCAAGTTGGGTCTACTAATTGCCACTGTGCACTTATTAATACTGCACTCCACTCGTGGCGGGGAATGGTCAACTGATCGCCATTGTCAAATATCCAGTCTTTAGCATAACCATCTACGTTTACCGCTTTTAACCCCACCTCTATGCACATTGCCGTAAATAATTTGGCATAACCATCACACACACCCAACCTATTCCTGAATACCTTTTCCGCTTTTGCCGGCGTCAACTTGCCCGATTGCATTGCCTTTACATCATACTTTATGTTGTGGGTTATCCAGTTATATATGGCATTTGCTTTTAGCTGATCGCCCTGTAGCCCGTCACAGAGTGCATGAGCCACACTTTTGTAATCCCTTCCTCCCTTTACAGAAAGACCAACAGTTGTATCTACTTTTACCTGAGCAAAAGTGTGAAGTGACAAAAGAAGTAATAGTGACAGTAAAAGTCTAAACATATTCGATTTGGCTTTCTAAAATATTGCGGATAAAAATAACCACTTTTATTGCATTTTCTTGCATATCTATTCCCTTTATTCATTTCAGCATGTAGAATTACTCAAGTTTACGCTGCATGATTTGCATCTGAGACAACACTACTTTATTAAGATATTCAATTGTACTATTGCACACATTACTAAAAACAGCGGTTTTTTCGTCTTATCTTTGTTTACATAATTTTTAAAACAACATGGAAGTAAAACAACTATATACAAACTGCCTGAGCGAGGCAGCTTATTTTATAGCAAGTGAAGGTGAAGCTGCAGTGATTGATCCGCTGCGCGATGTAGATACTTACATTCAGATGGCAGAAGAAAAAGGTGTGAAGATCAAATATATTTTTGAAACACACTTCCATGCTGATTTTGTAAGCGGGCACTTAGACCTGGCAAAGAAAACAGGTGCTACTATCATATACGGTCCTGACACTCATGCTTCTTTTAAAGTGCATGTAGCTAAAGACGATGAAGAGTTTATGATTGGTAAGTTGACAATGAAAGTACTGCACACTCCGGGACATACACTGGAAAGTACTTGTTACCTTTTACATGACGAACAAAATGAGCCCTACTGCATATTTACCGGTGACACCCTTTTTGTAGGCGATGTGGGCCGTCCTGATCTTTTCAGTGGCAATATGACTAAAGAAGATCTTGCATCAATGATGTATGATTCACTCAATAACAAGATCAAGCCACTTAATGACAACATTATTATGTACCCGGCTCATGGTCCGGGCTCTTCTTGCGGCAAAAATCTTGGTCCTGATACGCATAGCACAATAGGTGCTCAAAAAGCAACCAACTATGCGTTACAGGATATGACACGGGAGGAATTCATAGATGCAGTAACTACTGGCCTTAACACCCCCCCTGTTTACTTTCCGCTCAATGCGCGCCTGAACAAAGAAGGTTACGAGAGCATTGACGATGTTTATACTAATGGTCTGAACCCACTAAGTATTGCAGCATTCAAACAGAAAGCGCATGATGGTGCATGGATTCTCGATACTCGTGCAGCTACAACATTTACCGAAGGTTTTGTTCCTGAATCTATCAGTATAGGCCTTGATGGCCGCTTTGCTGAATGGGCAGGCACATTATTGCCGCTAAAGCAAGCCTTGATACTGGTAACTGAAGCAGGTAAAGAAAAAGAAAGTATTACTCGCTTGGCACGTGTAGGTATTGATAACATACAAGGTTACCTGGAAGGTGGGTTTGAAGCTTGGAGAGATGCAGGCGAAACTATTGACCTCATTATTGACATTGAAACTGATGAGCTGGCAATGGACATTCCTCACGACGAGCGCCTGGAAATCATAGATGTGCGCAAAGCAACTGAGTTTGATGCAGGTCATGTTCAGGGTGCACGCAATATACCACTTGATACACTCACAGACCCATTGAACATAGCTACAATGGACGATGAAGAAACTAACCTTTACATTCATTGTGCAGGAGGCTACCGCTCTGTAATTGCAGCGTCACTTATCAAGCGTCATGGCATACATAATCTACGCAATGTATTGGGTGGTTATGGTAAGATTAAGAATGAACCAACCATTCCATTGGTATTGCCTGAAACTGCATAATACCAACACACGTATACAATATTATTAAAGCGGGCTTCTTTTGGGAGCCCGCTTTAATTTGATAATGAGTTGTCATTTTTCTATTTATACACCACTCCTTGTTACAACAGCTTCAACTTTGCAACTGCCTGCTCCAGTGTTTCTTCTTTTTTGGCAAAGCAAAAGCGAATGAGCTTATCATCTTTTTTATTGTGATAAAACGCACTTACTGGTATGGTAGCTACCCCATGCTCCTTTGTTAGCCATATAGCAAATTCAGTATCGGGCATATCCGATATTGCTTCATAAGTGGCTAACTGAAAATAACTCCCTCTGGCAGGAGTTTGTATTGTAAATGGTGTTTCTTTCATCAGTTCAATAAAGTAATTGCGCTTACCTTCCATCATTGACCTTACAGCAGATGCCTTACCCGATGCAATGTGTTTAGCCAGCGCATATTGCGCAGGTGTATTCACAGAAAAAGAAAGAAATTGATGTAAACGCCTGTATGCTTGAGTATATGCAGGAGGAGCAATGCAATAACCCATCTTCCAACCGGTGTTATTATATGCCTTACCAAAAGAATAAGTTGCAAAGCTACGGCTGCGTAACTCAGGGTGTTCCAGCACACTATAATGCTTCACACCATCGAAAATAAGTTGTTCATAAACCTCATCTGAAATGATGACAATATCTGTATCTCTTACTACGTCAGCAAGTTCCTCCCAATCACTCTTGCTCCACACACTTCCAGTTGGGTTATGTGGTGTATTCAGTATCAATGCCTTTGTTTTTGGTGTAATTGCAGCTTTTACTTTATCCCAGTCAACTGCAAAACCCGGAGCAGTCAGCGCTATAGGTATAGCCTTTGCACCGTTCATCTCTATATTTGGAATGTAACTATCATACGCAGGCTCAAACAAGATAGCTTCATCTCCCTTCTGCAAAATGGCAGAGAAAGCTGTATATATTCCATAAGTAGCTCCGGGAGTTATCGTAATCTCTGTATCCGGGTCAATATCTACCTGATACCTTTTTTTAAAATCTGCTGCAATTGCCGCTCTGAGCATTGGTAAACCGGGCATTGGCGCATATTGATTAAAACCCAACCTTGTTGCCTCTGCCAGCAGATCTGAGAGCTGCTCATCTATCTGAAAATCAGGGAAACCCTGTGAAAGATTAATTGCACCATATTGCTGTGCCAAACCGCTCATCACCGCAAATATCGTATTGCCTGTTGCTGAATGCTTAGAAGGTAGTTGTATCATTGATCTTGAAATATTGCTTGCTGCAATTGAGCCTTTAAAATAAACAAAAGTCGTGAATGACCGGTAAGTTCTTACTAAATATAAGAGGCTGCCTTGCGGGCAGCCTCACTAAACTGAATTTCATTTATCTAATTATCGCAACAAGGTAATGTTTCCTCTGTCATTGACTTTTTTACCGTCTATAAATTCGGCATCGATTACATAAACATATACACCTTCAGGTTGTGGTACATTGTTATACTTACCATCCCATCCTCTTCCATCAATTGAAGTTGCTTCAAAAATCAATTCACCCCAACGGTTGTATATCTTCATATTGAAGGTCTTCAAGCCTTCTCCCATATATAGTCTGGGGTTGAAGTAATCATTGACGCCATCACCATTAGGCGTAAACGCAGTGACCATAGCTATATGACAATCATTAGTAACCAATACACTATCAGAAGCGGCACAACCACCAAACGATACTGTCACATAATACAAACCACTTACAGAAACACCAATGGCCGGCGTAGTAGCACCTGTATTCCACAACCATGTTGCTGCAGGGTTGGTTGCATTGATAGCATCACTGAGTATTAATGACGTACTACCATCACAAATTGTAGTGTTATCTCCTAAATTGATTGTAGGCTGTGGATAAACCGTAATCACCTCTGCAGCTGCAGCATCAGGGCACACCCTGTATCTGGCAGTAGCAGAAATAGTATATGTTCCGGGTGTGTTATATGCATAAAGAACAGGATCTACATTTTTAATACTATCGCCATTCCCAAAATTCCAGACAAAATCTGCCAGGCCTATGTGCGAATAAACAGCATTTAATGTTACATAGTTACCTAAACACAATACAGTGTCACTCATGGTCATACTTGCTGAGCCTAATGAGTCGACAGAGACCACACCATAAGCAGTGTCCATACATGGCACGAAGTCCGTAACAACAAGAGAGATGTTATAAACACCGGTATTTATATAACTATGCAATGGGTTTTTGACAGTGCTTGTATTGCCATCACCGAAGTTCCACATATATGAAGGACCTGTAGCTACTGATGTATCAGTAAATGTTACCGGTAATCCTTGACATACTACTCCTGGCGTAAAATTGAATCCTGCATTATTCGGGTGACGTAGGTCTATTGTCTGAATATTACTATCTACACAGTTAGCGCTGTGTGAGAATAATTTCACAGTATATACACCTTGTGTTGGGTAAATATGAGTTGGGCTGGCAGCGATAGATGATGTTCCATCACCAAAGTCCCACATGAAATTAACTGCACCTGTAGACGTGTTATAAAATGACACGGTATCACCATGACAGCCATAATGTATCATATAATTAAATGAGGCACTCACCTGATCATAAACGGTAACGGTAACCGGTGTTCTGTCACTTTCGCAACCAAGCACTGTTTGACTCGCCCAATAGGTATAAGTACCCGGATTTGCCGTGTTCACTACCGGTGGGGTTGTTGACCCTACTCCGCCTGTGGCAGCTGTGTACCAGAGAATATTTGTACCCAATAAAATAGTGTACGTATTAAAAGGCTGATTAGGACAATAAGAACCAGGGGTGTTGGTGATTACCGGAACAACAGGTTTAGCATTTACCGTAACAGTAACCGGATATCTTAAACTCTCGCAACCATTAACTGTTTGGGTTACATAATAAGTGAATGTTCCGGCAACTGCGGTAGAAGGAATTGGTGCTGTAGGAGAACCAACACCACCAGTTGCGGTGTTATACCAAAGTATATTTGACCCTGTTGCTGTAAGCGGACTTGATGACAGATATTGGCAATAAGTAGGGTTAACAATAGTAGGAGAACCTGGTGTTGAATGAACAATAACTGTGTTAGATGTTGGGTATGTGGCACAACCGTTATTATTTACAATAACTGTATAAACACCTGAATCTGCATAAATAACATTCGGGATAGTCACATCATGTGTTGTTGCAGTATACCCTCCCGGGCCAGTCCAACTATAAGTTACACCTGTTGTTACTGTAAGCGTATCTGAAAGTGTTACAATCAGTGTGCTTCCCGGACAAAGTGGACCATTATTTGCCAATGTGATTACAGGAGGCGGAGCAATAGTAATATTAATCGGTGTTCTCGGACTAGTGCAGCCGGCAATTGTCTGGCTCACATAATAGGTGAATACACCTAAAGTACCTGTTGGTACAATTGGCCCGGTAGAACTACCTACACCACCTGTTGGCGTGGTATACCAAAGCAATCCGCTACCTGTTGCAGTGAGTGGCGGTGGCACTATACCCTGGCAGAATGTAGTATCGCGCACTATCGGTGCTGCACTTGTTACAGGAACAACAGTCAACAAGAATGTTTTTGATGCACAGTTACCCATTGCAGAATCTGTACCGGTAATTGTATATGTTGTAACCCCGGTTAATAGTGATGCATCTATGGTGTTATTAACACCAGTATCAGACGCCAAACCTATTGCTGGACTCCATTGCCACTTACTCCAACTCCAGTCTCTTGTATTCCCGTGAATAATATTTACCGGGAGTGTATTACCCGTACAAACAGTATCAGTAGCTATTGAGTCGTAAGCTACCCCGTTAATAACCATTTGTGGTGCAGGGAATGCGCTGTCAATACCTATTGTACCATTATATATGTAGGCATAAGAAATGACGGTACTATCGAATGGCGCAATTGTGCCTAAATTATAAACAAGACCCAGAGCATAGTCTCCATTCAAAGTATTATTGTATGTAGCAGTTCCCAATGAGCCTGATGTACCTGCCCAAATTGTAGCAAGATTAGCAGATGTACTTAATGGCCATGATGTATAGATAAGGCACTTTGCTCGGCAGTCTTTTGTTCCTAGTCCCAGTTTTGTTGCAGGTGTACCTGTTGCCGCTGCGGTGCCTGTACCTGTTGCTGAAACCAGCACACGGTGATAAAAATCATTCTGGTAATCTATGGTGTTATTCGTACTAAACGAGCCTCCTGTCCATGTTTCGCTATTGTCAGGGTCAAGTGACCGCATATAATACACACCTGTTAGTGCAGCAGCAGTTGTATTCTTAAATACTGCCGTAACAACCAGATTTGAACCCAAAGTATCTACTCTATACTCTTTACGTATACTCAAGGCACCAGAACCGGACGAACCGGACCAATTACCTATTAATGCACCGCCGGTAGATGAGTATGATGTAAACGCACCTGTGGTTGCTGTAGTAACAGCACCGCCGGAACCTGTATAACCATTGCAACCTACTGCAGCTGTTGATTGATAATTTGTGAAATAAGCAAAGTTGGTAACACTATTTATCTGAATTGCCCAACCTTCCCAAGGGCTACCAGGCAGTGTGTAATCACCCATATATGTTGGTGTTCCTACAGTCCAGCCATCATGCCCCCAGTCATATACAGAAGCCAGTGCCGACGCAGGATTGGCACTTGTGCAAGTCAGTGGATCATAAACCGTAAACAAAGTAGTACCCGGTCTTGGATGGTATCCGGCAGGTGCATTTCTTGTTGCGCCCATAGCCCCATTGGGAGCAAGCCCAATCTCCAACCATCTACCTTGGAGATACATATTATCTCCGACTAACTGCGCATAAGATAAATCTGACATCATCAAAAATGCAAGGAGAAAAAGGCGTATAACTTTATTCATAAAACAAAATATTGACCAGTAGATATAAATATACAAAAATAAATCGGTGATAAATAATTGTTAATTGTAGTAAAATGAAAAAAATATAGAATTATTTCTCTGCTTTTACCCAATATATTGAATATCAGCACTTGCCGGATAACCTTCTTTTAATCAAATAGTGCTATGAAAATTGAATCTATGACTTCTGATTATAGATGCTATAATAAATTCTTTAAAGGAAAAAGCCAGTATCAATTATCCTCAAAGGACGATTGATACTGGCTTAATATATAAATAACCTGCTATCGCTGATTACCTCAGCAAAGTAACATTACCTGTTTTATGGAAGATTTTTCCGGTGCTTGATACCGCCTGAACGTCATATACATAAACACCCATTTCCTGCGGTTCACCCTTGTATGAACCATCCCAGCCTTCACTAAGGTTTTTAGTTTCAAACATCAGGTTACCCCAACGGTTATACACTCTGAAATAATTCAACGAAGCAATACCTCTTAATATTACTTTGAAGCTATTATTAGGACCTGTACCCGGCACAAATGCATTTGGCATAGCCAATAATGACTCGTCACTAACATAGATACTCAATGTGTCACTGCTTACGCAATTATGTTCTGTAGTTGCAGTAACAATATATCTGGTGCTTACATCCGGTGTTGCAGTTGGGTTAGATACAAAAGGATTATCTAAACCTGCAACAGGGAACCACAAGAACGAAGTACAGTTTGTCATTGCATTAATATGATAACTCTCACCGGGATATAAGGTCAATGAATCGCCAACCTCAATTACCGCATCAGGATATACAGTTGCAGTCCAGTAAACGGTATCCTTACAACCATTAGCATTTGTAGCTACAATAGAATATGTCTGTGTTGTTATCGGGCTAACTGTAGGTGCGCCGCTCATACTATCACTTACATACATTGGCGGGTACCAGTGATAAGATGTAATACCTGCTGCTGTAGAAGCCAATGGTATTATTTTAGAATCATGCGGGCAGAAACCCTGATCTACAGCAACTGATGCAAAATTGCCCGGGATTACTGTAATGTTTGCTGAGTCTTTACCTGTACAACCGGCAGAGGTACTCACAGTAACCACTACATTCGTTGTAACACTGCCACTGAATACCGCACTGGCACCGGTGGTCATATCTAAACTTGTAGCAGGAGTCCATGAATAGGTGTAAGGTCCAAACCATGTTGGATTCACTACAGCATGAAGATGAACCGTATCAAACTGACACATTGGTCTGTTACCACCAACATATACTTGTGGCAAAGGTTGTACATGCAGATTAAGCGTTGCATGTATATCCGGACACTTATGGAATGATGCTGTAACTACATAAAGTGCAGAAGTATCAGGCGTAATTAATGCATTCAAGATATTTGAATTTGCAATACCTGCCGTAGGCAACCACTGATAACTGAATATATTGCTATAGCCAATTGTACCTGTTGCCTGAACTACCTGCCCCAAACATATTGATGTATCTACCGGAGACACGGTCATTGTATTTGGCAAAACCAACAAATCAACAACATCAGTAGCTCCGCAACCTGCTGCATTTGCAGGTGAAGTTACATAAGCTGATAATGTGTAAGTGCCTACTGCAGGAGGGGTAAATATTGGGTTTGGTATAGTATCGTTACTGAATGTTACTCCGGTTGGGTTCGATGACCATAAGTAATGGTAACCAGGGCCACCTGCTGAAGAAAAATCAACAACATCAGACATACCCAAACAGATTGTATCCTTAACGGTTAATCCTATTGCCGGAGTATCTACACGTATTGTGTACGTATGTACATAATCAGGGCAATGCGCATAAGAACCGGTTGCAGTGTACACCAGAATACCCGGGGTGTTTGGTGTTATTACCGGACTCATACTTGTTGATGTTGCAACCCCGGAAGATGGAGTCCATACGTAGGTCATTTCAGCACTACCTATTACAGTCACAGGAACTGAAACACGTGGTATCAACAAACAAATAGTATCCATTGGAGTTGTTATTGTGAAATCACCAATAGTATGTACGGTAAGCGTTGCAGTCATTGCACATTCAGCAACACCAGGGCTAGGATTACCGGTAACAACATAACTAATATTACCTGCAGCTGTTGGTGTTACAATTGGATTAAAGATGTTCGGATTATTCAAATCTGTCGCAGGGCTCCATGTATAATACTCAGGCACGCCAGGCATTGAAGAATAAGCATGTAACTGAACAGGAACACCTACGCAAGTTTTTACCACTGCAGAGTCAACAGAGATTGTTGGTGGTGCAGGATTAAGTATTGTCAATGGACCTGCTACAGTGTTTGGAGGACAAGGACCACCTGTAGAGGTAATATTAGTATAAGTTCCTGCTAACAAACCTGTAATAATAATATTACCTGTTGCTGAACTAGTATATGTTGTAGCTGCTACAGCAGTACCACCTACAGTATAACCTACATTGTAATTGGTATTCGGTGCATAACCAGACAAAATAATACGCGCATCACTATAACCACAAACACTAGGTGGTTGAGTTGCCGCTGTAATATCTATAGGTGGCGGAGGAATATTTATTGTACCTGGTGCGGAACTACAAGTTCCTTCAGATGCATAAATATTTGTATAGCTACCTGCTGCCACATTAGGAATAACTATAGTACCTGCTGCAGAAACAGTACCAATTATTATTGGCTGAGGAACACCGTTGTATGTATAATGTATAGTATCAACTAAACCGGGAGTAAGACCACCAACAGTAATACTGGTAAGATTACCACAAACTGTAATCGGCGCATCGAGCGTATAAGTAGCAGGAATACCACCTGTTGCCACAATAAATTTATATCCAAAAGATGTGTCAGCACAACCAAGTGCACCGGCAGCATAAGTAGTATTAGAACTTGGAGACACAACCATTGTTGTACCCGTACCTAAGAATGTATTTGTAGTAGTGTTATACCAGTAAATCAATGAAGAAGCCAAAGGAACAGGAGCGTAAGTAATTGATGCTACTGCGTAAGATGACAAAGTAGCATTTGGTGTAAAGCGCCATGCTTCATTAGTGCAAGTATACACACTTGGATAATCTCTACCTGGAGCTACTGTAGCAGCTGTCCCTGTTGCATTCTGCACACCTACTATCGCATATCCACCATTCCAACCCGCACATACAGGCTTAGTAGCAATATGCGTTTCAATCACATTCGTTGTTTCATACAATATTATCTGAGTACTTGTCCAAGTAGTAGTACAAGAGAACATGTGTGTTTTACAAAAAGTAACTATGTATTTTCTGAATGGTGCTGTACCTGTAGTAGAATATGTAATGATACCACTAGATGGAGGAGCAGGACTAACATCAATATCACACCATGGTCCACATATAGAATTTTTAACTGTTGCATTACCTAACAATGCTGCAGATATTACCCAAGAAGTGTACATACCTGCATTGGCAATATCAAAACACAACGTACCGTTTGGTCCTATCAATAGTTGCGTATAGTTATTACCATAAAAATTAAAGGTAAAACCAATAGGGTGCACAGATGAGTACTGGTCATCAATAGTAATACCCGCATCAGTAGGGTTGTCGCCAACAAGATGCGCTGTTAGCGTATCAACTGTGTGCGTACAATCAAGTGTATCACGGGTACTTGTTACAGTAACCTGACCAAATGACTTTGAACCTATTAAAAGGGCAAAAAAGACAAAAAGTATTTTATTTCTCATAATAAATGATGCTTTTCTAGGACTGCAATTACTAATAGACACCCTTTTTTCTCAAAAAGTTGGCTAGTAAACCTAAAAATAATAAGATTATCTGATAATTTTTAATTTCTTATGCATATTTCTTTGGTTTTGTCCAAAAAAATAAAACAAATTAAAAATAAACAAAATGAGAACACGTTTTTATTTAGCAACTGACTACGCAACTTCCAAAACAGGACGCGTCCTTGGCTTATAAACGCTTACAGCCTTCGCTATAGCTGCAATATGTGCAGGTGTTGTACCGCAGCAGCCCCCCACCATATTTAACCAGCCTTCTTTGGCAAAACCACCAACTATTTCAGCTGTTTCTTCGGGAGTCTCGTCATATTCACCCATCGCATTTGGCAAACCTGCATTAGGATATGCCGTTACATAACAAGCAGATATGTCTGATAATTCTTCAACATGCGGCCTCATTTGGCTGGCACCCAAGGCACAATTCAACCCAATGCTTACCGGATTGGCATGCATTACAGATATATAGAATGCCTCCAGCGTTTGTCCGCTTAATGTTCTGCCTGATGCATCTGTAATTGTACCTGAAATCATTATTGGCAACTTTTCC
This sequence comes from Chitinophagaceae bacterium, assembly GCA_947454715.1. Classification (GTDB taxonomy): domain Bacteria; phylum Bacteroidota; class Bacteroidia; order Chitinophagales; family Chitinophagaceae; genus Flavipsychrobacter. The sequence goes on along the minus strand of CANGMZ010000001.1, from coordinate 69,324 downwards.
TTGCCGGTGGTCTTGAAATATTTATTTATGGCATAAATAGCTGCTTTTGCATTCAGCGTATCAAAAATCGTTTCTACCAGCAAAACATCGGCTCCACCGTCCACTAGCCCACCAATTTGCTCATAATATGCATCAGCAACCTCATCGAATGTTACTGACCTGAAGCCGGGGTTGTTCACATCAGGCGACAATGACAGGGTTTTATTCATTGGCCCTATAGCCCCCGCAACAAAACAATTTTCAGTCGGCAAAGAACAATTTTGGTCCTTCTCCTTGCATTCTGCTTCGTATTCCAAAATAGCCTCTTTCGCCAGTTTTGCTGCCGCTACATTAATCTCATAAGCCAGTGATTGCATATCATAATCTGCCAGCGATATTACCTGCGCATTAAATGTGTTTGTCTCTATAATATTTGCTCCTGCTCTGAGATATTCCTTATGTATTTTTTTTATTATATCTGGCCGGGTAAGGCACAAAAGATCATTATTCCCTTTTACATCAGTATGCCAATCCTTAAATCGCTCTCCGCGGTAATCTTCCTCGCTAAGTTTATAGCGTTGCACCATAGTACCCATAGCACCATCAATGATCAAAATGCGCTCTTCGAGCAATTTACGCAATCTGCTATCCGTATTCATACAATACAAAGTTAGGACAGAAACTACAGACAGCCTGTAAAACATAAGACCGGACTGTATAAATTTCTGTTTTATTAAGATATATTTGTACCATTATTGACTTCAATAATTGTTTTTCAATAACTTAGTATATAATGAAATACCTGATAATCATACTCACAGTAGTGATGCTTATGACGGGGCTTAACAGCTGCGTTGTTCGCCCTGTGCCTCGTCCGCACCGTGCATTCGTTATTCCTGAACACAGAACCAGGCACCACTGGGGTGCACCACGCCGCCAGTCTACACACGATCGTTATTGGGGCAGACATAAATATGGTCCTCGCCCTCACCCATACCGTGGTCACTATCGTTGATTATCAAGCATTCTAATCTTTTCAATATACTTGAAGCACAATGTGTGATTATTGCACATTGTGCTTTTTTTATGCCCAAATCATAAAAAAACAAATCGGGCTGCATTTTTGAAATGCAGCCCGATAGATTATATTTATTAGAACCCTATTCAGCAGTTTTTGCTTCTTCTATTGCTGTAGGTGCTTCATTATTACTCACAAAGACTATCTTCTTTTCTTCTTCACTGTAGTCTGCCGTTACCATATCACCTGCTTTAATACGGTGATTCAGTATTTCTTCAGCCAACGGATCTTCAAGATATTTTTGGATGGCTCTGTGTAATGGGCGGGCACCAAATTCAGCGTCATACCCCTTTTCAGCTATGAACTTCTTAGCCTCCGCAGACAAAGTCATACGGAAACCTAATGTGTTCAAACGCTTCATTACGTCCTTCATAATGATCTCGATGATCTGACCGATATGATGCTCCTCAAGTGAGTTGAAGATAACCACATCGTCTATACGATTGAGGAACTCAGGTGAGAATGTGCGCTTTAATGCCTTCTCTATCACACCCTTGTTGCTGTCTTCTTGTGTACTTGTCTTTGCAGATGTGGCAAAACCAACGCCTGCACCAAAGTCTTTCAATTGACGAACACCAATATTAGATGTCATGATAATCATTGTGTTCTTGAAATCGACCTTGCGACCAAGTCCGTCTGTAAGCTGACCATCGTCTAATACCTGTAATAATATGTTGAAGATATCCGGATGCGCTTTCTCAATTTCATCGAGCAGCACTACAGAATATGGTTTACGACGGATTTTCTCTGTCAACTGACCACCTTCTTCATATCCTACATATCCCGGAGGTGCACCAATAAGACGAGTAAGAGAGAATTTCTCCATGTACTCACTCATATCTATACGTATCAGTGCATCATCACTGTCAAACATATAGCGGGCAAGGGTACGGGCAAGTTCTGTTTTACCTACACCTGTAGGACCTAAGAATATGAATGAGCCAATTGGCTTTCTCGGGTCTTTCAGACCAACCCTGTTTCGCTGAATCGCCTTCACTATCTTATGGATAGCTTCGTCCTGACCAACAACAGAGCCCTTCAAATCTTCATCCATCCTGCGCAGCTTAATGCTTTCAGCTTCTACCATACGCATAACAGGTATACCTGTCATCATGTGTATCACTTCCGCAATAGCTTCTTCATTGATAGGATAGCGTTTGTGCTTTGCCTCTTCTTCCCACTCTGCCTTAGCACGATCCAATTCTTCTCCTAATCTCTTTTCTCTATCGCGCAATGCAGCAGCTTCTTCAAAACGCTGGCTCTTAACAACCTTGTTCTTCTCCTGCTTTATCTCTTCTATCTTCTTTTCAAGTTCCAGAATATTCTCCGGCACATTGATGTTTTTCAAGTGCACACGAGCTCCCGACTCATCTAACACGTCGATAGCTTTGTCCGGCAACAAACGATCCGTCATATATCTGTCGCTCAATTTCACACAAGCTTCAATAGCTTCTGCATCATAAACAACATTATGGAAGTCTTCGTATTTAGATTTAATATTGTTAAGTATCGTGATCGTTTCTTCAACACTTGGTGGCTCTACCAATACCTTTTGGAAACGACGGTCTAAAGCACCATCTTTTTCTATGTACTGGCGATACTCGTCGAGCGTAGAAGCACCTATGCATTGCAGATCTCCACGTGCCAACGCCGGCTTAAAGATATTAGAAGCATCGAGCGAACCAGAAGCACCACCTGCACCTACTATTGTATGTATCTCATCGATAAACAGTATCACATCACGGTTCTTTTCCAGTTCGTTCATGATCGCTTTCATGCGCTCTTCAAACTGTCCGCGATACTTAGTACCCGCTACCAATGCAGCAAGATCAAGACTGATAACACGCTTATCAAACAATACACGCGATACTTTACGTTGTACAATACGCAATGCCAAACCTTCTACGATAGCAGTCTTACCCACACCCGGCTCACCTATAAGAATAGGATTGTTCTTTTTACGGCGAGACAATATCTGCGAAACACGCTCTATCTCTTCTTCACGGCCAACAATAGGATCAAGCGTACCTAACTCAGCAAACTTGGTGATATCGCGCCCGAAATTATCGAGTACCGGTGTTTTTGACTTTGTAGCACCACTGGTAGGTGGTTTGCGCTGCTGCTGAAATTGACGACGCTCTTCATCATCTTCAAACTCTTCAGAGCCCGGATCGCCATAATCTGCAGAAGGTGTATTGCCTTGTAATATGCTTAGCTCACTTTTAAAGCGCTCATAATCAACATCGTAATGGTGAAGTATCTGCGTAGCTACATTTTCCTTATTCTTCAATATAGAAAGCATAAGGTGTTCCGTTTCTACACTAGGGCTCTTCAGCGATTTAGCTTCCAATACAGTGATGCGTATCACTTTTTCGGCCTGTTTGGTGAGTGGCAAACTATTGATGTTAGCCAGTGGTTTATTGTTCTTATCCTTAATAGCAACTTCCAGCTCTTTGCGAAGCTCAAACAAATCCACTTGCATTGTCTGCAACACTCTCAGTGCCATGCCGTCGCCCTCACGTATGAGGCCAAGCAGCAAATGTTCGGTGCCTATAAAGTCATTACCCAACCGTAAAGCTTCTTCACGGCTGTAGGAAATGATCTCCTTTACTTTAGGCGAGAAATTAGAGTCCATATATTTCCCCTCAGGTTTTTTATAAAGTTAGCAATTTCAAACTCAATTTCTTAATAGGCAATACTTATAGTGGTATTAATTTGGAAATGATCATAAAACGCGCATATCAGCTACATATTACTCGTTTTTACAACTATTAACTGTTTTACACCCGCTTTAAAACTATTCCCTTATACAATATACGAAAGATAGGCGCAGAAGTATTATTTTTAAAAAATCAAATTCTCTTTATGGAATTCAAAATTGATACCAAAGAAACTTTTACGATAATAACGCCGATAACCACAACAATAAGTGCCAATTTAGCAGACTTATTGCAACGGCAGTGTGAAGAAACAAGGCAAAACGGCAGTAACAACTTCATAATAGACCTTCAGCAAGTAAATAATGCTGATACCGACGGCATAGCGGCACTCGCTGACCTTCACGAACTTTGTTACAGCAGAGATGAATCTTTGGTCTTTACCGGAATTAACCCGGAGTTAATGAAACAATTTAAAGAAGACGAAGTTGACCTATTACTCAACATAGCCCCTAAAATGATAGAGGCCGTTGATATAATAAGTATGGAAATACTGGAAAGAGATTTGTTCGGAGAAGAATAATTGCTCTGTTGTTCATCTGTCTGCAACAGACAGGCTTATAATTTTTGACATTGCTCGTTACGATACTCGGAAATAACTCAGCCCTGCCCGCATTTGGCAGGCACCCCACATCGCAGACCGTAGAGGTAAATGGCGAAACTATTCTTATTGATTGCGGTGAAGGCACGCAGATACAGATGCAGAAATACGGCATAAAATGGCGTAGGCTCAATCATATTCTTATCAGCCACCTGCACGGCGATCATTATTTCGGCTTGCCGGGCTTGCTCAACAGCATGAGCCTCATGGGGCGCACTGAGCCACTGCACCTTTATGCGCCTGCTCCACTGCAGCAGATACTAGACCTCACCATGCAGGTAGCAGATAGTGAATTCTCATACCCTTTTCACTTTCACCCCCTGCCCGAAGGAGCACAACTACTGGCAGACACACCCTATTTCAAGCTTTCGTGCTTTCCCGTAGAGCACCGCATAGCCTGTCATGGATTCTCCATTGAAGAAAAAACAAAGGGACGAAGAATTCTCCCACAAATGTGTGTGCAATACAATGTACCACTTGCATTCTATAACAACCTGAAACATGGCGCTCACTTCACCACTGTTGAGGGGGTACTCGTAGATAACTCATTGCTTACAGAAGCAGGCCCTGTAAGCAAGCGTTATGCATATTGCGCAGACACAGTGTTCACAGATAGCTATCTGCCTTATATACAAGGTGCAGACACCATATATCACGAGAGCACATATCTCAACGATAGCAAGGATAAAGCTAAGGTTCGCTTTCACTGTACCGCTGCTGAAGCTGCTGAGCAGGCTAAAAAAGCCAATGTAAAACAATTGCTTCTCGGTCACTTTTCATCAAAATACAAAGATCTCAGTCTTTTTGAGCTGGAAGCAGGTGCTATTTTCCCGAATGTGGTCATAACAACCGAAGGAAATACTTACGAGGTATAATAGACTTACTTTTGCCATATCATGCACCATACATCAGGGTATATAAAGGTGGGCAAAGAGCAGTTACATTATCTGAAAGCCGGTAGTGGCAAAAAACTGTTGCTCGGCTTCCCGGGATATGGTCATGATGGCAGTAGTTTGTTATTCTTTGAGCCATTCTTAAAGCAGGAATACACCTGCATCTTTATAGATCTACCGCATCATGGCCTTAGCCAATGGTCGCCGGGAGTAACCTTTACCCGCCAAAACCTCAAATCAATGTGCCTTGAGCTGATGCGGGAATATAATGTCAATGAAATTAACCTTTTAGGATATAGTATGGGTGGCAGAGTATGCCAAACAATCATTGAAGAGCTTCCGCTATCTGTTTCTAAAATGACATTGATAGCACCCGATGGACTGGCACCTAACAAGTACTATTTCTTCTTTACAAGAGTACCGTTGGGTTCGTGGCTCTTTCAAAGTATGCTGGCAAGGCCTGAACCTTACATAAAGGTGCTTAGTTGGCTGAAAAACAACAAATGGATATCTGAATGGCAACACAAATTTGTATCGCACTACATAAGCACTGAAGCAATAAGAAAGCAACTGAGTCTTGTTTGGCCTACCATGAGCAAATTAATGCCCTCTCGAAAGAAAGTGCGCAACATCATTGAAAATAAACAAATACCTGTTCACTTGTTCATGGGGAAATATGATAAGGTAATACCTGCCGCATTGGGAAAAAAGTTCGCAAAAGACGCAAAGAGCGTACAATTGCATATTTTAGACAAAGGGCATCACATTATAGGTGCAGATACCGCATCGCTCATAGCCCAAACTTTATTATAAATGATTATTGTAATAACGCTCTGCATATTAATATCTATAGCATATACCCTCCTTATGTGGGCATACAGTAAGGGTTGGGCTAAACAGCCTGACTTCCGCCTGCCGGCCAACTATGAACCACATACGGCAATAACCATAATTATACCCGCTCGCAATGAACGAAACAATATAGGTGCATGTATAGACGCTATTCTTGCTCAAAAATATCCCGTACACTTGGTAGAGGTGATTGTCATAGACGACCACTCTACCGATGGTACTGCAGATGTTGTTAATGAATACAACAACCCAAACGTTCGCTGCATTCAGCTTGCTGACTATATAGCACCCGGCAAGCAACTCAACGCATACAAGAAGGCTGCCCTTGCTGCCGGCGTAAAAGAAAGTACCGGCGAACTCATCATTACTACAGATGCAGACTGCATTTCGCCCAATGCATGGCTGATGAACATAGCCTGTATGTATGAACAGCAGCACCCCGACATGATTGTGGCTCCGGTAATATTCCACACAAAAGGGGGCTTACTGCCTGTATTTCAGTTGATAGACTTTATGAGCATGCAGGGCATTACTGCTGCTGCACACAGCATGAACATGGGCAAAATGAGCAATGGCGCTAACCTCACTTTCACGAAGAAAATGTTTGAACAGGTAAACGGATATGAAGGCATTGATAATTTGGCTTCAGGTGACGATTACCTGCTCATGATGAAAATTAGCAATACCCCCGGAGCAAAAGTTCAATACCTGAAATCGGAACAAGTGATTGTATCTACCCTGCCCCAACCCGACTGGTATAGCTTCTTTCAGCAGCGCATCCGCTGGGCTTCTAAGTCCGGGAAGTATGACGACAATCGCCTCACAGCTATACTCATGTTGGTTTACCTCTACAATGTATCATTCGTAATTTTGGGTATTGCTGGTTTTGTATATCACGACTGTTGGCTTGTAGCAGGCATAATGCTTGCGGTAAAAGGGCTTACCGAATATCTCTACATGCGTCCCATTGTTAAGTTCTTTCACAGACAATGGGTACAGGTCTATTTCCCCTTTCTCCAACCATTGCATATCTTATACATAACACTCGCCGGACTTATGGGTTTTATAGGTAACTACCAATGGAAGGATAGAAAAGTTAAATAACTATTAGTATTTTCTATAAGGTTTATACGCATAATGTTTATACTTTTGCGTGGAATTTTTATAATATAACAAATATATGAGTACAATGACAGGTTCTAAGATCGATTTAAAACTGCCATACAAAGTTGCTGACATCAGCCTGGCAGAGTGGGGACGTAAAGAAATAAGACTTGCTGAAGCTGAAATGCCGGGCCTTATGGCTATCCGTGCAGAATATGGCCCGTCTCAGCCATTGAAAGGTGCCCGCATTGCAGGTTGCCTGCACATGACTATCCAAACTGCTGTACTTATCGAAACGCTGGTAGCGTTAGGTGCTGAGGTTCGTTGGAGCTCATGCAATATCTTCTCTACTCAAGATCAGGCTGCTGCTGCTATTGCTGCTGCCGGCATCGGTGTTTTTGCATGGAAAGGCCAAAGCCTTGAAGATGCTGACTGGTGTATTGAGCAGACTTTGTTCTTCGGTAGTGAAGATCGTCCATTGAATATGATTCTTGATGATGGTGGTGACTTAACCAACATTGTATTAGATAAATACACAGAACTGGTACAACACATAAAGGGTCTTAGCGAAGAAACAACTACAGGCGTTCACCGTTTGTATGAGCGTATGGCTAAAGGTACATTACCAATGCCTGCTATCAATGTTAATGACTCTGTAACTAAGTCTAAATTCGATAACAAATACGGTTGTCAGGAAAGTCTGGTAGACGCTATTCGCCGCGCTACTGATGTTATGATGGCTGGTAAAGTAGCTGTTGTAGGTGGTTATGGTGATGTAGGTAAAGGCTCTGCGCTTTCTTTGCGTGGTGCAGGTGCTCGCGTTATCGTTACTGAAATCGATCCTATTTGTGCTTTACAGGCATCTATGGACGGATTTGAAGTTAAGCGTATGATTGATGCAGTTCAGGAAGCTGATATCGTTGTTACCGCTTCAGGTTGCCGCGATTTGATCACTGAAAAGCACTTCCGCTTAATGAAGGATAAGGCTATCGTTTGTAACATCGGTCACTTCGATATCGAAATCGATATGGCATGGTTAAATGGCAGCTACGGTCATACAAAAGATACTATCAAACCACAGGTTGACTTGTACAACATCGAAGGTAAAGATGTGATCATCTTGGCTGAAGGTCGCTTGGTTAACTTGGGTTGTGCTACAGGTCACCCTAGCTTTGTAATGAGTAACTCATTCAGCAACCAGACACTTGCTCAGATAGAATTGTGGAACAACCACGCTAACTACGAGAACAAGGTTTATGTATTACCAAAACACCTTGATGAGAAAGTAGCTCGCCTACACTTAGGTAAGGTTGGTGCTCAGCTAGACGAGTTGACTACTGAACAAGCTGCTTACTTGGGTATTCCTAAGGAAGGTCCATACAAAACAGATATGTACCGTTACTAGTAGTACACTTTATTATATTTTACAGAAAGGCTCGCAGTTGCGGGCCTTTCTTGTTATTGGAGTGTATTTCGATTCACTTGATTTACAAACAAATTATATTGTAATAGATTTGTGTGTTACAAAACAAGGTTCTACAACCCTTTTTCTCAATTACAAGCTTTACCTTAGTATTATGTTTCAATCACACATGCTCCGCTTACTTATCGCGGTTATATTTTGTTGCAGTATAGTCAATACAACATCTGCACAATCCAAAATAACCGAACCGGAATGGAACAAACTTACAAAAGCACTCAGCGAAGAGCATTGGAAAGAAGCAGAACCAATAGCGGCTAACTACCTTGCAAGATTTAAAGGTCAGGAAGACACACTGAATGCAGCTGCTATCATTCGCTATATGTATCTGAGGTGTGTAGCCGCACGACTGGCGAACAAAGAATATACGCCGACAGCATCATTAGCCAAGGTGAAAAAATTATATGGCAAGGATGTTATTAGCCCTGTCCTTAAATTCAAACAAGATGGTATATTTAACTTCATCAAAATAGGTGAAGACAAACAATCTCTGTTTTTATGTGGTGCCAATGATGCAGCCACACAAATACACACCTTCGAAACGTATAATGTGAGTGAAGACACCACCCTTACCAATCGTCTACCTAATCTTGAAGGCCATTATGTAAGATTACTCGGCACTATAAAGGAAATAAAGAATGGCGGTGTTGCTATGCCGCATTTGGAGATCTTGCTCATCAACACGCTTATCTCTGTTGAAGAAGAGTAATGGTATAAAAAACTACTTTCTTTAAATTCTTCTCATCCATACAAAAATCACCAATCCCTTACCCGAAGGTCGCTTCAGCCGGCAAACACTCACTTTTTGTGGATAAGATCATTTTTTATGATGCACCGTGGTGACTATTTTGTGCCTGCAAATACACTATCTCTATGAACACACAAAAAATACAAGTTATTTCAACAATCTCTACCTACCGGGTGTTTTCGGGTCAAATCGGGTGTTTTGTGTAGTTTATGTCTGCTACAATTATCTGAATATCAGACCCTCTACAATAAAACACCCGATTTCACTTTTTTCCGGCGAACAGGAAATTCATGTCCTTAACCTGTTATTCCATATAAATACTTATTTTACAACATAAATACACCAACTCGTATGCGAAAACTAAAAATAACCGCTTTGCTGGCTGCCCTGCTTATATCAGGTGTGGTATCGGCAAAAGAGGTGCACGAATGGAAAGACGCCAAATCAGGCGGTTACAAGTATAAATATGTAACCAACGACCCAATGCAGGCGCGCTTCTACACCCTTAGCAATGGTATGACCATCATTCTCAGCCCTACTAAAAAAGAGCCGCGTATGCATGTGTTCATTGCTACAAAAGCCGGAAGTAAAACTGACCCGGCAGACCATACAGGTCTTGCACATTACCTGGAGCACATGATGTTCAAGGGTACAGAAAACTACGGTTCGCTCGACTATAGCAAGGAGAAACCATACCTCACCATGATAGACGGTCTGTATGAAGAGTACAACCACACTACAGATGAGGCAAAACGTAAAGTCATTTATCACCGAATCGACTCCGTTTCCGGTTTAGCTGCTAAAATGGCAATTGCCAATGAATACGACAAAATGATGTCGTCAATGGGCGCAAAAGGAACAAATGCCTTCACCTCTTTCGAGCAAACGGTTTATACAGAAGATATACCATCCAATGCTGTGGATAAGTTCCTGAAAGTGCAATACGACCGCTTCAGTAACCCTGTGTTCCGTATCTTCCATACAGAGCTCGAAGCGGTGTATGAAGAGAAAAACCGCACCCTCGATAACGATGGCCGCAAGGTATCTGAATTGATGTTGTCCAATCTGTTCAAAAACCACAACTACGGTAAGCAAACAACCATAGGTACTATTGAACATCTGAAAAACCCGTCGTTACTGGAGATCAGAAAATACTTCAACACGTACTATGTGCCTAACAATATGGGCATTATCATTGCCGGCGATTTCGATCCTGATGTAATGATAGGAAAGGTGGACAATTACTTCTCTCAACTCAAATCGAAGAAGATAAACCCATACACCTTCCAACCTGAAGCACCTATTACTGCACCAATAGAAAAAGAAGTAAAAGGTCCTGATGCTGAATTTGTAGCAATAGGTTACAGACTGCCTGGTGTACATGCAAAAGATGCTATTCTGGCAGACATTGTGGGCCAGATACTCACAAATGGCCGTGCAGGTCTAATAGATCTTAACCTTGTTAAAAAACAAAAACTGTTGCGTGCATCTGCCAGTGCAGATATCCTTATAGATCATGGTTACATGTATCTGCAGGGCAACCCAACAATGGGTCAAAGTCTGGAAGACGTGAAAGCATTGATGCTGGGAGAAATAGAGAACCTTAAAAAAGGCAACTTCGACGACAAGTTGGTTACCTCTATCATCAACAACCAGAAAAAAGCAATGATGCAGCAAAGCGAGAATTACAGTTCGCGCGCCTCTGCACTTATGAATGCATTCACATCTGAAGAAGATTGGAAAGATGATGTTGATTACATTGAGCGTCTTTCTGCAATCAGCAAAAAAGATATCACAGACTTCGCCAACAAATACTTTGCTAATAACTATGTAGCCATCTACAAACGTAAAGGTGAAGACAATAGTGTGGTAAAGGTGAGCAAACCACCTATTACACCTGTTGAAACAAATGCCGGTGCTCAATCTAAATTTGTAAAAGACGTAAACAGCATGCCAACCACTCCGGTTGCACCTGTGTGGCTCGACTACAACAAGGATATCAGTAAAGGCAATCTTGGCCCTGCAGAGATTTTGTATGTGCATAATGATGATAATGGTCTCTTCCGCATGGCATACCGCTTCAAGATGGGAACATGGAATGATAAACGCCTGGCTATTGCAGCTCAATATCTGCAGTTTTTGGGTACTGACAAGATGAGTGCTGAAGAGTTCTCTAAAGAATTCTATACACTTGCTTGCAGCTTTAATGTTGCTGCTACAGGTGAATATACTACCGTAAGTATAGAAGGTCTGCAGGAAAATTTCGACAAAGCAGTAGCACTTTTTGAAAACCTCATGACTAACTGCGTTGCTGACGACAAAGCATTGGCCTCACTTAAAGCGCGTATCAACAAAAGCCGTGCTGATGCCAAAAACAATAAAGGGCAGATCATGCAAGGCCTTACAAGCTACGCACGTTATGGAGCAAACAACCCGTTCAACAATGTACTGAGTAATGAAGAGTTAAAAAACCTTACCAGTGCAGAGTTAACTGAGATATTGCACGGCATGTTCAACTACAGCCACCGCATTCTCTATTATGGTCCTGCTTCAATGGCTGGCCTTACCTCTTCTCTGAAAGCAGCACATACTGAACCGGCAATGTTCAAGCCTGCTACTGCGGCTAAGGTGTTTACCTTTACTACGCAATCTAAAAATGAAGTATTGTTTGCTAACTATGACATGGTACAGAGTGAGATTCGCTGGATAAGAAATATATCTGGTTATGACCCTGCAAAACAGCCTACTATCGATATCTTCAACAATTATTTCGGCAGTGGCATGGGCGCATTGGTGTTCCAAACTATCAGAGAAAGCAAAGCACTTGCTTATTCTACTAATGCCTACTATGCAGCACCTGATAAGAAAGAAGATCCTTATGTAGTTATGGCATACATTGGTTGCCAGGCAGATAAGTTCAACGAGTCTGTCAAGGCGATGAACGAATTGCTGAACGAATTGCCATCTATTGAGAACAATATGGTAGCAGCTAAGTCTGCAATGAAAAAAGATATAGAAACAGAACGTATCACACAAGATGGCATTATCTATAACTACCTTGCTGCAGAGCGTAAAGGACTGACAACAGATATCCGCAAAAATATCTATGAAAGTGCGGACAAACTTCAGTTTAATGACATCAAAAAATTCCATGCAGACAATATTGCTAACAAGCCATATACCTATTGCCTGCTGGCTTCAGAAAACAAGCTGAATGCTGATGACATCAAGAAAGTAGGAGATGTTAAGAAACTATCTTTAGACGAGATTTTCGGATACTAATCCACTCTTTGTTTAAGATTCCAATACAACCAAAAAGAGCGGCAAACTGACCGTTTGCCGCTCTTTAATTATTCAATTGTTGCTTATTGCAATACTACCTTTTGGCTCACTACTGTTCGCAGGCTCTGTATCCTCACTACATATACTCCTTTTGCCCAGTCTCCCGTTGATACAGTCAACTCACTCGTATTTGTAGTTCCTGAATGAAATACTAATTGTCCGCTCATATTCAGCACACTTACACCGGTGACCACATCATTACTCACATTGCTCCAATTCACATTGAGTATGTTACTGCCTTGCAGTGCAGCAACAAAAACACCTTTCAAATCGTTACGTACATCCGTTACCCCATCAGAACAGCCACCCCATATACAATCTGCATATTCAGGATGGTCAATAAACGGATTACGATTATGTTGCAAAGAGTATGCGGCATTATTTCTGTCCATTTCCTTTTGGCTCACCGGGTCATTATGATGCCACTGTAGTAACATCTGTATAGCCCAGGGATTGAAAGTCAACCCTGTAGCGGTCTCCCAACTGGTGAAATTCACACTATCAGCCCCCCAATAACAAGTAGCGACATAAAAGTACGTACGAGCTAAATCTCCCTTATAAGCATCAACCGGCTCATAACAATTACCTGTAGGTGCACCTGGAAAATTGTTCGTCCCGATTTTACTGCCATTGCTAAAGGTGTGAGATACTGTTCCGGCAATACCATAAGGCAGATCACCTCGTTGACCGTTCACATAGTAATCAGTTGGGTAAACAATGAATAAATCACTCTGCATGGGTGTATCGCTCGCAAACTTACTTTGTGGCCAAGTGTGCTCTCTGTTGTAACAGCTACCTTCTGCCGACGGGCTCACACTACCACATTGGTTACCACCAGACGATGACGCACCAATTACGTACTCATACAAAGGTGTTCCTCCGGGCACATCTGAGTAAATATCCCAAAGTTTACCGTTCGGCTTCACATCTGTTGTTGCGTAGGCATTCCATAAACCCGGGGTATAACTGAGGACAGTGTGTGGTCTTATGATATTTCTGAGTGCAACCCGAAGTGACTGACCGTTCAATCCGGTTGCTGATGTATAATAACCCGCAGGTATTTGAGCAAAAGACAAAAATGGCAATAACAGGAAAATAGAAATAATATATCTCTTCACGATGTCTGGTTTTTACAAACATAAGTGATAATGTATTACCTAAAACAAATGAATGCATCAGAACTACTTATTTTGGCGATACATTAAGGAGTACAAAATCGTACCTTCGCAAACATAAAAAAAGCCAAATTATTATAAAATACAGATAAACAGCACTTTATGAAATTATGTATTTCAGTATAGTAAAAACATCTAAAATCACTTATTTTTTAAAGCTAACACATATCAAAGTATACAATTCAGACAACCAGCATAGTATAATTTGATTTATTTTTAATGCGTTTTTAACAACATTTTTCGACAGTAAACTCTCTTAATTACATAATTTAGTAGCAAGATAAATGTAGCTACTTGCAGTGCTGCATTTATAAAATATACCCAAAATATAACCTTAATGAACTTACTTAAAAAGAAAATACCCCTTTCTTACACACTTGTATTTGCATTAGCTTGCAGTGCAGTCAGTTTTTTTATTTTACAAAAAAGTAGCTTGTCTCACGCTTCTGCCAATGAAGTTGTAGACTCTGTAACCCCTACGAATGTAAGTTGTAATTACACCGTAGCTCGTTTAAAAGGCTATAAATACATTAAGCCATTGTTAAATAACGCACCGGAGTGCGAAGCCAAAAGCCTTGAATCTGTTAAACAAGAGATCTCAACGCTCATTGAAAATGAAAAACAATCCGGAATTATTACCTCTGCATCTGTTTACTTAAAAGAATTATCTTCTGATGACTGGACTGCGGTAAACCCGGGAGAAGGTTATCTGCCTGGTTCATTATTTAAATTACCGGTAATGCTCACCATACTCAGAATGGCAGAGACCGACCCCGCACTGTTGAACAAGAAGATTCTTTATACAACTCAGTCTGTTGTAAACGTAAAGCAGACATACGAAACAAAAAGTATACAGTCGGGGCAATCATATACAGTAAAAGAGCTTTTAACATATATGATTGCTTATTCAGATAATAATGCAACACAGTTGTTAAACGGGATTATGAAACCGGAAATACTTATTAAAGTTTTTTCCGATCTGGGATTAACGCCACCTAAGCCTAATGCAGCTGATTATCTTACTTATACCATAAGCACCCACGACTATTCAATATTCATGGAAGCATTGTATAACGCATCATACCTTACTATCCCGGCATCAGAATTTGCCACCTCGCTGCTGGCACAATGCAACTTTAAAGATGGCTTAGTAAAAGGCTTACCTGATAATGTAAAGATTGCTCATAAATTTGGTGAGGCGGGCTCACAGCAGCTGCATCAACTGCACGAAACGGGCATTGTGTATTTGAATAATACTGCATACCTTATCACTGTTATGACCAAGGGTACAGACTTGCAAAAATTAACTCAAACCATAAGTGAAATATCAAAAATCACTTATGCACGCATGAATAAGAATGCATAATTACCATCATTAATTAAACAGGCATTCCTGTATTGCATTTAACAAACCTTCAAATGTTTATATTTGCAGTATGCAAATACTTGACGGCGCACTCGTATCCGCTCATATCAAAGAGCAAATAAAACAGGATGTTATTGACTGGCAGGCAAATGGTGGCAAAAAACCACATCTGGCGGCCATATTAGTAGGTAACAACCCCGCAAGTGAGGCCTATGTAGGGCATAAAGTAAAAAGCTGTGCAGAACTTGGGTTCGAATCTACATTGCTCCGTTTTGACACTACAATAACTGAAACGCAGCTAATCAATGAAGTGAAACAACTCAATGCCAATGCTGATGTGGATGGCATATTAGTACAATTACCATTACCGGATCATATTTCTGGCGATTTGATCATCAACACTATTGACCCCGCCAAAGACGTGGATGGTTTCCACCCAATATCTCAGGGAAAAATGATGTTGGGGCAACCTACTTTTTTACCGGCAACGCCTTACGGCATAATGTTGATGCTGGAGCATTACAATATTGATGTAGCAGGACTTCATTGTGTAGTCATAGGTCGCAGTAACATTGTAGGTACACCAATGACAATATTACTGAGTCGCAATACCAAACCGGGTAATGCCACAGTAACACTCACCCACTCCCGCACAAAAAACCTTGCAGAGATTACCCGCACGGCAGATGTGATTGTAGCCGCTATTGGCAAACCATTCTTTGTGACTGCAGACATGGTAAAGCCGGGAGCTATTATCATTGACGTAGGCATCAACAGAATAGACGATGCAACGAAAAAAAGCGGATCCAGATTAGTGGGAGACGTTGATTATGACAATGTAGCACCGCTTTGCAGCTATATTACGCCGGTACCCAAGGGAGTTGGCCCAATGACAATTTGCGGTTTAATGAAAAACACATTATTGGCTGCAAAACAAAAAGCCATAAAAGCATAACATATTCATCTTAACACAGTTCTCCATGAAAATAACTCCTCAGGAAGCGGAGTACTAAATAATTTTATTTTGACAAATACCGAATCAAATAATGTCTTATATCCAGTAATGGAGCACTTCTATACCCTTCAGGGAGAAGGCTTGCATACAGGAAAGGCGGCATACTTTATAAGACTGGGCGGCTGCGATGTAGGCTGCGTGTGGTGCGATGTAAAAGAAAGCTGGGACGCAGAAAAGCATCCCAAAATGAGTGTTGCAGAAATAGTGAGCATTGCATCCGCTAATCCCGGCAGAATAGCTGTAATAACAGGTGGCGAGCCTGCCATGCATGACCTCACTGCACTTTGCAACCAACTGCATCAGCAGGGCTTTGCAACGCATATAGAAACGTCAGGATCTTATCCTATTAACGGTGCTATTGACTGGGTAACACTTTCCCCTAAAAAATTTAAAGCCCCGATACAAGAAACGCTGGACAAGGCAAATGAACTGAAAGTAGTTGTATACCACCCAAGTGATCTAAAATGGGCAGAAGAGCATGCTGCGAAAGTGGGGCCCGACTGCTTGTTATATTTGCAGCCGGAATGGAGCAAGCGCGATAGCGTAACACCCCTGATAATAGATTATATACAACAACATCCACAGTGGCAATTATCTTTGCAAACTCATAAATACATAAACATTCCGTAAAACATGACCTGGTTACAATCTGTAGTTATTGCCGTTATAGAAGGAGTTACGGAGTTTCTCCCTATATCTTCAACCGCACACATCAAGTTTACAAAAGCTATCATGCAAATGGATCCTCACGAGCCATTCAGCAATATGTTTGATATTGTGATACAATTTGCAGCTGTTATGGCAGTCATAGTTTTATATTGGAAAAAGTTCCTCAATTTCAAGGGAATAGCTTTTTATGTAAAACTCATTATCGCAGTTATCCCTGCATTAGTATTTGGTTTGCTGCTGAAAAAACATATTGCACACCTACTGGGTAATGTTACAGCTATAGCATGTATAACACTTCTAGGTGGCGTATTGTTGTTATTTGTAGATAATTGGTTCAAAAAACCATCTATTCATAATGAAGAAGATATCACTAATGGTCAGGCGCTGAAAATTGGTTTGTTCCAGATACTCTCTATTATATTCCCGGGACTCAGTCGCAGTGCATCTACCATTATAGGTGGCATGGCATCAAAGCTCGACAAGAAAGTAGCAGCTGAATTCTCTTTCTTTCTCGCTGTGCCTACAATGGCTGCAGCTACCGCAAAAGACATCCTGGACACCTACAAGGAAACGCCTGAAGTATTTCACTCCTCTAATATCAGTATGTTGTTAGTAGGTTGTCTAATATCATTTGTGGTTTCTGTTTTGGCCATCAAGTCATTTATTACTTATGTACAGAAACACAGCTTTAAGGCTTTCGGAGTGTATCGCATAATAGCAGGCGCAGCCATATTAGCGCTCATATTCACAGGAGTAATAAAGAAAGAGCCTAAAGAAGAGACAACACCAAAGCCTACTACCACTGCTACTCATCACATCGCTCAACCGGTGGCAGGTCTGTAATCAATCTATTTTCACCATTTGATTTAATATTATGCACTCCATAATCATCTTTGCATCAGGCGCAGGCAGTAACGCACAAGCTATAATTGATCATTTTAAACAAAATGGTCAGGCAAAGGTGTCATTGATTGTTTGTAATAAACCAGGTGCCGGAGTGCGCGACATTGCTGAAAGAGAGCATATTCCATTTTTGGCAATCAACAAAGAGACTTTTGGTGAGGCAATGATGATAGAACAAATGACAGACCTCAATCCGTCACTTATTGTTCTTGCGGGCTTTTTATGGAAAATACCGGCATCAGTGATTCAGGCATTCCCAAATAAAATCATCAATATTCACCCTGCTTTGCTTCCGGCTTATGGCGGAAAGGGCATGTATGGCCATCATGTACATAATGCGGTAATAAGGAATAAAGAAAAGCAATCAGGCATTACGATACACCATGTTGATGAGGTATATGATAATGGCAACACTATTACCCAGGCATGTTGCGATGTTTTAGCTACCGACAGCCCCGATGACCTTGCTGCACGCATCCATAAATTGGAGCATTTCTACTATCCAAGAACAATTGAGTTTCTACTGAAATCAATGTAAGGACAGTTGGTTTTCACACATCTTTACAATAATGATGCTCAAAAATTATTACGGCCGAAGCTAGATGCTTCGGCCGTAAATATGATATCAGTAGCTTGAAAATCAGTTATCCCAACCTATCTTTTCATCCATCAGGTAAACGTTCCTATCAGCCGCATTTCTGGTAATCAATTCTGCAAGGAAACCAGTGAGGAAAAACAACGTACCCACCACCATTGCAGTTAATGACAAATAAAATGCCGGCTTGTTGGTAATACTAAAATTATCACCAAAACGAATCTTGTCAATAATCAATGACATTGTAAAGAAGAAACCAATCAAAAAGGTAAATGAACCCATAGCACCAAAAAGATGCATCGGTTTTTTACCAAACCTGCTCACAAACTGAATAGACAATAAATCTAAAAAGCCATTAATAAAGCGTTCCCAACCAAATTTTGAACTACCATATTTACGAGCTCTGTGCTGTACTACTTTTTCACCTATTTTCTTAAAGCCGGCATACTTAGCCAATACCGGAATGAAACGGTGCATTTCGCCATATACTTCTATACTCTTAACAACCTTACGTTTATACGCTTTAAGACCGCAGTTCATATCGTGCAGCTTAATGCCGGTAAGGCGGCGGTTTACACCATTATATAACTTAGAAGGCAGATTTTTGGTAACTGCATTATCATAACGAACTTTTTTCCAGCCACTAACCAGATCAAAGCCATCATTAACAATCATGCTATAAAGTTCAGGAATTTCATCGGGGCTGTCCTGCAGATCGGCATCCATAGTAATAATAACATTACCTGAGGCTGCTTTAAACCCTTCGTGTAATGCCGGACTTTTGCCATAATTACGCTGAAACTTTATACCTCTTACAGAAGCAAATTCAGCTGTTAGTTTTTCTACAACTTGCCAGCTATCATCTGTGCTACCATCATCTATCATGATGATCTCACGCGAAAAATTGTTGGCAGTGCATACTTTCTCTATCCAGGCCACCAGCTCAGGAAGTGATTCCTCTTCGTTATACAAGGGTATGACTATAGATAGGTCTAAACTCATGGAGCGCAAAATACAGGTTTTTTGTAATTGAACAGCTATATAGCAGGTTAATAGTCCTCAAAATTTTGTTAGATTTTGATATTCACTGCTATTACAACCATCCTAAATCAGACTTGCCTCCCGCAATGAAGCAGAAGGCAAGAACGTTTCAACCGTAATATGCGGCTCATGGGGCGGCACTCAAACAAAAGAGAATCATTTTTACAGAAGCACCCGCAGATGAGGGTATTTCTCCAGAATAGCTTACGAACAGGGCTTATAGCATCGTAAATTCATGATGATGTAAAAGTAGCAGCAGCAACGGAGCCCACACACGTGAAAAGGACCATACATAAGGGGGTATTTTACACGGGGTACAATAAACAAAAATGCTCCGGGAGCACCGGAGCATCAACAAATTATTATGATAAGTATTAAATTATGCCTTCTCTAACCAGATCGTGAATGTGCAGCATGCCGGCATACTTACTGTCTTTGGTTACTACCAGTTGCGTTATATCGTGGCTACGCATAAGTGCCAGCGCTTCTGTAGCCAGCTCACCACCATCTATAGACTTAGCATTTGGTGTAAGAATATCTTCCGCCTTCAGTTGAGACGGATTATCATACTTTTCAAGCATGCGGCGCAAATCGCCATCTGTGATGATTCCTTTAAGTTCACCTTGGCTGTCAATAACCGCAGTGGCACCCAACCTTTTTCCTGATATTTCGTAGATGATCTCCCTGAGCGTACTATCCGGTTTCACCACAGGCTTTTCATTGGCATCGCTCATATCTGCTACACGCAGGTAAAGACGCTTACCCAATGCACCACCCGGATGATAGCGGGCAAAATCTTTATCAGAAAAACCTTTGAGATTGAGCAGACAAACAGCCAATGCATCACCCATAACCATTTGCGCTGTTGTGCTAGTTGTTGGGGCAAGATTATTGGGGCAAGCCTCCTTTTCTACAGTTGTATTTAGAAATATATCGCCTTGTGTTGCCAAAAAAGAACCTTCGTTACCACTTATAGCAATTACCGGGTTGCCAAAATTCTTAATCAATGGCACCAATACCTTTATTTCAGGGCTATTACCACTTTTAGAAATCACTATTGCCACATCATCGGGCTGTATCATACCCAAATCACCATGAATAGCATCAGCAGCGTGCATGAACAAAGCAGGTGTTCCGGTAGAATTGAAAGTAGCAACCATTTTCTGCGCTATCACCGCACTTTTACCAATGCCACTCACCACTACTCTACCTTTTGCTTCATGTATAGTGCGGACAGCCTCAATAAAAGAGGCATCGATATATTTAGTGAGCGCACTCACAGATTCGGCTTCAAGCCTTATAGTCTCGAGGGCACTAGCCAGTACAGATTCTGCAGAAAACATGGCGCAAAGATAGTTTGCTAAAGTTGAAATGTGATTGATATGGAAATGTGAAAATTATCTCCCCATTCAAAACCGTAGTATCTATTTTTTGATCATTACTTCAGGGTTTGCAATATGAGCCATAAAATAAGGTTGCGGCTGGTCTTTTTTATGCAACACAACTACAAATGGTTTATTAAACCATAAGTGTTTCGGTAAGCGCACCTCTTTTACCTCCTCTGTTCCCGGTGCAGCGGCAGCAGCTACAGCAACTTCTGCCACAGATTCCACCTTTGTTCCATTTTCATCTAAGATAAATGCTGTTCTTTGCTTTGCTTTGGCAATACTATACATGCCATGCGGTGCATGGATCTTTATATTCAGAAAATTCTCGTAGCTCTTTTCGAGGTTAAACTTCAATACAGGTATTATTAAATCATCGTCATAAAACAGATGGTATTTATTGTCAAATTGCTTTTCTCTCTTTTGTTCTTCTCCGGTCTTTTTTAACTGCTCAATTTCTGTGAGCATATCATTCAAATTGCCACTGTTAGCAATACCTTT
Organism: Chitinophagaceae bacterium; assembly: GCA_947454715.1. GTDB lineage: Bacteria > Bacteroidota > Bacteroidia > Chitinophagales > Chitinophagaceae > Flavipsychrobacter. The sequence continues at coordinate 47,880 of CANGMZ010000001.1, read as the reverse complement.
CGCAAGAATAATCTCTTGTCTATCATCTTTTGGGGTAACCTTGATTATGAAATTATCGTCATTATAATAATACAGTATAGATATACTGCCGGCAATTTTTTCGTCATAATGAGGCATACCAAACCCTCTGACGCTGACCCCTTTAAATGAGAATGGCGTTGTTAGGGTATCCATTATATCAGTAAAGGGTAATGATTTAGCAAAAGAGGCAATAATGTCGATAATATTCCCTTTTACTGTAACTGTGGTATGGTATTCTCCTTTAGAAAGTGCATCTTTAAATGCCTTTACCTCATTGACCTGCATCAACATAGTATCTGCTTTATCCAGCTTCAAAGGATTACCTATGTTCGTTTTCAATTCATCCCATGCCAACAGGAAAGTAGGCGTATATATCGTATTACAGGTATCGTTGATTGCATTTGTGATAGCAGGAACGAACCTTGTGGCTTTGCAGGTACTGATGTTTGCAACTTTTGGAAAATTGCCATCATCAGGTATATACCCCGCTATTACTGTAGGCTGATTACACCGTACAAACGACAGACAAAGCAAGAACAATAGAACGTATAGAGATGACCGGGACAACATAAATGAATGTTACGTGTTTATGTAGGTAATAATACATAATAAATATTATTAAAAGGCAAGTGAAGCACTGTAATTGCCACAATTTTCTTTATAAGTAAAAAATAAAATGTATTTTGTAATTGCAAACTATATTCTGCAGGTTTGCGGGTGGGGTGATTATTCCTTTTTATTTTTGCAGCTTATTTGAGGTAATGACAGATCAGAAAAACATATTTCTTGCAAAAAGTGCCATCAAGGCGGATGATCTTGAGCACAAGCGCAAGATTGCATTCAATATAGATAAGTATAATGATAGTGTAATTAAGGGTAAACAACAGTTTGCGAACCTTGACTATGCACGCCGTAAGGCTAAGAATGTAAAATGGAAAGCCATAGAAAATCTGGATCATTATCTGGAAATGTTTGAAAAGAACTTTACTGCCAAGGGCGGTAAGGTAATATGGGCTGAGACTGCAGATGATGCCTTGCAGGCAGTATTGCAGATATGCCAGGAGAAGAATACCAAGCAGGTAGTGAAGGCCAAGTCGATGGTGACGGAAGAGATACACCTAAACAAGTTTTTGGCTGATAATGGTATAGAGTCTGTTGAGACTGATTTGGGAGAATATATACAACAGCTTGACGGAGAAGCACCCTACCACATAGTGACGCCTGCTATGCATAAAAGCAAGGAAGATGTGGCAAAGGTATTTCATGAAAAGCTGGGTACTGCACCCAATCTATCGCCTACAGAAATAACAATGATAGCGCGGCAGAAACTGCGCCAGAAGTATATTACATCGGAAGTAGGAATTACCGGTGGCAACTTTTTATTGGCAGATGTCGGAGGGGTTTGTGTTACTGAAAATGAAGGTAATGGACGGCTGTCTACATCGTTCCCAAAAACGCAGATAGCAATAGTAGGGATAGAAAAGATGTTGCCATCTATTAATGACTTGCACCTTTTCTGGCCATTGCTGGCTACGTTTGGCACAGGACAGAATGTAACAGTTTACAATTCTATCTTCAGCGGACCAAGGAAGGAAAATGAGACCGACGGACCAGAGGAAATGTATGTTATATTGCTGGACAATGGCCGTACCAACTTACTTCGTAAAGAAGTACGCGAAAGTATGTATTGTATTCGTTGCGGGTCTTGCCTGAATGCCTGTCCTGTATATAAGAATATTGGTGGTCATGCATACGGAGCTACTTATAGCGGCCCCATTGGCTCTGTTATTACACCGCACCTGCTTGGTATGGATGAGTACAAGCACATGAGCTATGCCAGCAGTCTTTGTGGAAACTGCACAGAGGTTTGCCCGGTGAAGATAAACATACATGAGATGCTCCTGGAAAACAGGGTAATAGCAACTGCTGACAACCTCAATGACTTTTCAGAAAATATGGCATGGAAGGTATGGAAGCAAGCTATGCTCAGCCGCAGACTAATGAATGTAGGTGGTGCAAAGGTGAAGAACAAAGTGGTCAACAAGCTTTTTAAAGAAAGCTGGTGCAAACACAGAAGCGACCTTCAATTTGCCGAGAAAACATTCAATAAAATGTGGAAGGAAAGAAAGTAACGCCACAATAGTAGACAGATGTCTGTCTGCAACAGATAGCATAAAGAAACAAAATGGAGACAGTAGTTGTATATAGTGCTTACAGTAACAACCGGCTCTCTTATGTGCTGGATTGGCTGCTGAAAGAACGATTGCAACTAACCTACTCCATCACAGATAATGAAGCTGAGGCACAGCAGGCTACAAACTGTATCTGCTATGGCAAACAGCTGGATAATAAAATATCAATTCCTGACGCTTCGCTTTTACAATACAACACAGTAAATGCACTACACACAACTGATGCTGCGATACATGAGGGTAAGGGATTACAGAAGGTAACACCTGTAATGGGCGTATGGGAAAACCTCCCTGTATTATTTGCTCAAAATGAGCAAGGATATACACTGCCTTTTGATCTTTTATCTGCAATTTTTTATCTGCTCAGCAGGTATGAAGAGTATTTATGTACCGACTATGATAAACATGGCAGATTCCCGGCAACAGCAAGTATACTTTATAAAGAAGGATTGCTGACCAGGCCCATTGTAGATGAATGGATTGAAGCGTTCAGACAACTTTTAATAAAAGTATGGGACACGCCTATACAGCAACACCCGTTTACCTTTCAACCATCTTACGACATTGACATGGCATATAGCCATGCCTACAAGGGAATAGGCCGCATAGCGGGTGCATATATCAGAGCGCTTTTAAAGGGCGATGTAGCACAAATCAATGAGCGAACACAGGTACTAAAAAAGAAGGTTACTGACCCTTATGATTCATTTGCATGGCTCAGGCATCAACATGAGCAGTATGGTTATAAGCCACTTTACTTTATACTCTGTGCATTAAGAACCACGGCTTTTGATAAAAACATACATCCCAAGCACCCGGCAATGATACGGGTGATCAAACAGTTGGCAAAGGAGGGCAATATAGCTATTCACCCATCTTACTATGCTACACACTATGATGTATTGGCAAAGGAAAAGAATGTCTTAAAGAACCTGACCGGGCAAACAATAAACCTGTCTCGCCAGCACTATATCAGACTAATGATACCCGTTACGTATCAGTTGCTGATGGATAATGAAATACATGAGGATTATAGTATGGGTTATGGTACACATACGGGATTCAGAGCCGGCACCGGAAGTTCATTTTTATGGTACGATCTGTTGCAAGAAAGAGTAGCACCTATACGCACACATCCTTTCTGCTTTATGGATACAACTGCACATTACGAGCTTGGCTTAACACCTGAACAATCATTTTTTGAGCTGAGGAAAATGGAGCGTATACTCAAGCATACGGGCAGTACAATGATTACAGTATTTCACAATTTTTCTTTAGGCACAGATAAAGAATGGGACGGCTGGAATACTGCCTACCAAAGCTTTTTAGCAGAAATGAGTAACCGTCATAGTGCATAAAAAAGCAGCTGCGACGCAACTGCTCTCTTTAACTTGCCAGAACTAATAAGGGCTTACGGGAATATCTTATAATAAGGATAAGAGGTTAATAATCTCATTAGGAGTATACGCACTCATAAATGGTTTAAATGTTGTGGTTACAGATAGATCTACATTTTTCTGTACAAAGAAATAATAGTTCCCCCCTGCGTAGCTGATAACTACAATATCTGTACGCTGACCTACCGGAACCTCATATCCCTGCTGAAAAGAAAAAGTATGGGTAGTGGCATTATATATGTTTACCGGCAATGCAGCATTGATATCAGGATATACCAGAAACACTTGCGTATTAGTGCCATTATAAGCGTTATCGGTAAGTTTAACTTCAATATTCGTTCTGGCATTAGTAGTGCTGAAAGGATAATGACAACCCACCCAGTACAATGAACTGCAGGAATCGAACTGATAATAATTGCGTAACAACTTCATAGTGTCTACACCTGTACCTGCACTGTCAACAACAAAAACGGACATGGTATCGAGCACTGTACCCGTTACGACAGTACCTGTCATTGTGCCTACTCTTGTCCAATTGACCAGTGAATCATCGTTAGCAACATTACCATAATACAAGCCCATAGGCACCTCTGCATGTGTTGCTGAAAAGAAATCAATACCATATTTATTTACAAAAATCTCTTCTCCATTCATTGAAGCGGTAATGTATATATCTCCCTGATTTTTGAGGATAAGGTTTCCGGTAATAGATACAGATCTATTGGCTAACGCTTGTCCTGCTGTGTACATTTCAATAATACTGAGTGTTACCACTCCTGAGGAAATGGTTTGACCATTCTTGTCTTTAAATGAATGCGGGTAGAATCTGAATTTTGTTCCCTGTGCCAATCTGAACTCAGTATATACCCCTGCGGTAACAGTAACCACCTGTGGAATGGAACGCAAAGACTGAAAAATAGTATTGAGCTGCGTTTTATCGGTGGCGTTTACCAATGCACTGGCTTTATAGTCTGATTTACGACAGGACACCGCAAAAAGCGATAATACACTGCAGTAAACCAACAATATGACCCATTTTTTATGCATAAACCAGATATCAGGTGTTTGTAACTTATATGACGAGCGTAAGTGCCATTTCGTTAGGAATTTATTAAAATAATATACAATTAAATGAAAATACACCTTTTTGTCCTTGTTTCATTAAAAATCAGCTAATTATATGTAAATTATTATAAATACAAATTGTAAATTAAGAATAAGCAGGTAGGTTATAAAGGGCAAATTATAAGCTTTACTTTTGCCATTGATTATTTGTGCTTATGATACTTATTGATGGTTTATTTATAAATAAAGGGGGAGGTGCCGTATTGCTGCAATACCTTATAGAACGTATTGCCCTGCACCCGAAAAAGGATGATTTTTACTTCCTGCTTGACCCTCGCTTTGATATACCTAAGGTATTGACCAAAAACTATAAGGTTATACCCAATAAGATGAGTGAGCGCAGTAAATTCTACAAGGCAACCAAGGCCAACTATACTGCCGTGTTTTGCTTTGCCAATACACCACCGCCAATAAAGCTTAAAGTACCCGTTTATACATATTCTCACAATCAGAAGCTGCTAGAGGCTCCTCACCGCAGATTTGAACGTGCATACTGGAAATTATATGCCAAGTATCTGGTTATAAAGCTGTTCAACAAACACACTGACTACTATATAGTGCAGACACCGCACATGATAGAGGAGCTAATGAAGGTGAAATTGAAAGATGCAGCTCATTGCCTCACCATACCGTTTTACGATACCGGCAAGTACGCAGGAGCGCATACCCCATTCGACGCTCGTCCGACAGACGATTTTGCCTTTGTGAGTACACCGTCACCACAGAAGAACTACCCTACCTTACTTGATGCATGGGAACACTTGCACTCGCTGGGACACACTCCCGGATTGCATATTACGATAGATGATACTGCTCCACACCTATTGGCCAGACTAGAGGAAATGAAAGCTAAGGGGGTAAAAGTATATAACTACAGCTATATAGACCCAAGAGAGCTATATTTCAAATATCGCTATCTGGTGTGCCCATCTGTAATGGAAAGCTTTGGATTACCGCTTATTGAGAGCGTGGAGAGCGGTATGAAGGTGTTGGCACCGGACTTGCCTTATGTTTATGATGTGATTAAGCCCAGTATCGTATTTGACCCATGGAACAAGGCTTCTATTGCCGATGCGGTAATCAAAGCACTAAGCAGCACATTACCATTCCCTGAAATAAAAGCTAAAAACGAGGTAGATAAACTTATTCAGTTACTACTTGACGGCACTACAAACCACTAATAAAATATTACAATAACCGTGATCATGATGACGTATGACCGCCCTTGATGATTACATGTATATAAGCATACTAAAAACTATCTTTGCATTATGGATAAAAGAGTAAGGGTAAGATTTGCACCAAGCCCTACGGGTGGCTTGCACCTGGGTGGTGTACGCACCGTATTATACAACTACCTGTTTGCGCGCGCACATGGCGGCGATTTCGTTTTACGTATAGAAGATACTGACCAGACGCGCTTTGTAAAAGGTGCGGAGGAATATATATTAGAATGTCTGAAATGGTGTGGTCTGATACCAGATGAAAGTCCGGTAGTTGGTGGACCTTATGCTCCATACCGCCAAAGTGAACGCAAGAGCATGTATAAAGAATATGCCTTGCAATTGATCAATTCAGGACATGCTTATTATGCATTTGATACTACTGATGAGCTGGAGCAGATGCGTAAGGACCTGAAAACAGATGAACACTCATCAGTACAATATGACCACAACACCCGCACTAAAATGCGTAATTCGCTGACGCTTCCGGCTGACGAGGTAAGTGAGTTGATAGCTAAGGGCATTCCTTATGTTATCCGTATAAAAGTACCGGAAAACCAAACAATCATATTCAACGATATGATTCGCGGTGCTATTACATTTGACTCTAATCTTGTTGATGATAAGGTATTACTGAAAGCTGATGGTATGCCTACTTATCACCTTGCGGTGGTAGTAGATGATTATCTGATGAAGATTACCCATGCTTTCAGAGGTGAAGAATGGTTGCCAAGTGCTCCAGTTCATTTACTGCTTTGGGAATACCTTGGTTGGATAGGTGATATGCCTCAATGGGCACACTTGCCACTGATATTAAAACCCGATGGTAACGGAAAGCTAAGTAAGCGAGATGGTGACAGATTAGGCTTCCCGGTATTCGCAATGAACTGGTATGACCCGGCAAAAGACGAGACTACAGGTGGGTTCCGCGAAATGGGCTTCTTGCCTCAAGCATTTGTAAATATGCTGGCAATGCTGGGTTGGAACAGCGGCACAGAACAAGAGATATTCTCAATGGAAGAACTGATCCAGAAGTTTTCTATAGAGCGCGTTCACAAAGGTGGTGCTAAGTTTGACTTTGAAAAAGCGAAGTGGTTCAATAACCAATACATACAACAGACAGACAATATAACACTGGCTGCGCTGGCATTACCATACATAAAAGAAAAGGGTTGCAACCCAGATGGTGATTTTCTGGTAAAAGTAGTCGCACTGATAAAAGACCGTTGCACATTACTGCCTGATTTCTGGGCACAGGGACACTTTTTCTTTGCAACACCTGAAACTATAGACGAAGGTGCATTCAAGGATAAATGGAATGAACCAAAGCAACAGTTTTTCAGCAGTTGGATTAATGAGCTCAATAGCCTCAGCGACTGGACCGATGTTGCTATTGAGGAAAGTGCAGTAGCACATCTGCCTGCATTCAGCCTTAAAAAAGGGGATATAATGTTGCCATTACGCGTTATGCTTGTAGGTGGTAAATATGGACCCGGCGTTTACCATATCGCAGAGTTGATAGGTAAAGCAGAGACCATTGCTCGTATTCAAAAGGTATTAGCAATGCTGGCTTAAGTAGCAGACTAAACGCAGAAAAAGATTTATCAAAATCGCACGAAAAACATAAAAAGCTACCCCACGCTCATGCCGAGCGTGGGGTAGCTTTTTATGGTAACCTTCACTAGACTAAAGTGCAACCCACCAAACATTACGGGAGGCAATCTTACCCCAGCTTTTGAAACTTTCTTTAATGCTCAGATTAAGCTGATCCTGTGTCATCTTCTTGCCTTTATCCGGTATCACATAATCTGTTTCTGCAGGCACTATCAATTCCACCTTAGTAGCTACCCATGTGGTGTGTAACCTCGGCACTGCTAATTCCAAAATCATACCCGGCAGACCACCAAACATTTCAGGACCACCACTTACGGGTATGTCTTCAGCATAGAATGCGACCACATAGACGGTATCACAAATAATACTCACTGCTTTATGGCATTTGTAACCGGCAATGATTCTAATCTCATCTTTTTCTTTCCACTCTAACTTGCGTAGTGTATCATTAACAAGATACTTCTGTTCAAAAACCAACTTAGCCGATTTTACATGCTTGCCAACGAGATCTGTATAAACTACATTCTCAGTAGCCGGACCACCACCCATCATTTTAAACGGATTTTCCACTTCTTTACCGGGCTTATAACTCACTCTTGCCGTATCAAAAGCCATATTGAAATATGACATTGTGAACTTAGGCATTTGCGCTTTCATGCGTGAAAACCACTCGTTGTCTTCCATCTCTTCTAGCTGTGCATGAAGATTTATTTTTCGCTCGTACTCTATTTTACCTGCAGTCACAAACTGTGCATGCGCTGCTATTGAAGTAAGCACCAGTATATTCAATATTATCAGTAATCTTTTCATTGTTCGTATTTTATTAATAAACATTAGCAATCGCAACCACCATTATCTCATCATCATCATAGGACCTTCTGAAGGAGGAGCTGAGCCGGAGGGCGTGTGTGTGAAGTTCCAGATAAGGTTAATCATACCATAACGACGGATAGTGTTATAGCTGCTCTGCGTAATGATATTTGCCTGCGCATCTCTGCTGAATCCTATGTTTTGGTTAAGTATATCGAACACAGACAACCGGAGCTCTAATTCGCTCTTTTTAAGGAATTTCTTGGCTACGTAAGCATTCCACTTCACCACATTATTATTAGATGTAAAAACAGCAGTTTTCTCTCTGATCATGATATCAAATGAAGTATTAAATTCAAACTTTAGTGGCAACTGAATATCAGCTCTCACCTCACTTGAAAAAACCTTGTAGTCAGTAGATAATGTGTTATTGGTTGACTTATTGACATTGAAGGTTAACTCCGGATTCCAGCTAAGTTCTATTTTATTATCTTTCTCATATTGAAAATATGGTCCGAATGAATAACTGTTATAATTGCTGGTATTATAAACTCCGTTGATCACATTGTTTACATGGTTGATTGCCCCACTAACCTGAAGTCCCATATCGAGATCTATCTTTTTGATTTTAAAACCATAACCAACATAACCATTGCCGGAGTAGTTCCCATCTACATTTATGTACTTAGTTGTTCTAACCGAACCTACTATAGAATCGGCAGTACTGATGGCATCGTTGATGGTACTAAACGAAAGACTAGACCATAGATAGCGGTTGCTAAGTATTTTATAATCGTTGAACCGGAGTGTTCCCTTGTTAATAAACTCTTGTCTCAGACCCGGATTACCTAATGTGATATTTTGGGGGTCGTTGTTTTGTCTCAATGGTTGTATCTGACTAATAGTAGGTTGTTGCGTACTACCCTGATAGAGGAAGTTAAAGCTAGTCTGCTTACCAATCTTATAAGTAAAGTTTGCCTTAGGGAATAGATTGACATAGCTATAACGATGTGAAGTATCTCCATGGAGCAAATCAGTCTGCAGATAGCCAGTGTTAGATACATCACTACCAAACGAGAAGTTAACTTTTTTATAAACGAATTTAAAATTGACACCCCCTGTGTTAGAAAGTATGTTGTACTTGTAATTACTACTGAATGTGTCGTTTAGCATATCGTAAGCACCTGTGCCGGTGGGTCTGTCGTAAGAGTATATTTTGGAAGTAGAGTTATTTAAGGTTATACCATAATCTACTTCGAGATATGCCACTTTAGACAAAGGCTCTGTATAGGTTGCTTTTCCTGAGAATGCCAATGTGTTAGATGCATTGACCTTGCGTTGGTCTACTGTTGAAATTACCGGACCATTGGTTAGAGAGTTAAGATGTCCATTACTATTGTTGTCTTTAGCATTTTCTTTTACATCAACAGAAAGTGTTCTGCCTTTCTTGGAAAACTTCTTTCTAAGCAACAAATCAGCATTAATAAACCAGGCATCAGATGTGCTGGTTATTGTTCTGTTATTGGTGCTGAATGTATCTAACAAATCGCCCGCTCTGAGTATTGATTTATTGAAATAATGAGAGTATGTTTCAGATGTTTTAGTACCAGCATTAGCGGTAAGCTTAATCGTCGTATTCGTGTCAATCTTCCACTCATACATACCATCTACTGCATTGCGTGTTCCTTTGCTGAACTGGCTTCTTGTTTGATCATTGATTAAAGATGTATCACCTCTTAAACCAGTCTGGGTAACATTTTCACCATCGAGTTCTACATTCTGCTGTGCATAACGATAGTTACCTGTAACATGGCTTCTACCTTCATTCCACTTATCAGCGTAGTGTACTCCACCTGTCCAGGTTTTAGGAAGACCTTGTCCGTTATACTTACCATTCCAACCACCAAAGTCATTACCATCATTATTGAACGTTGTCACCATTTCCCCATCTTCAGATATTTCAGTAACACCATTACCTGCGCCAAATTTATCATTGTCCTGCCATCCCAAACCTATCTTATCTGTGTTAGATGCGATACCAAATGCAGAGAACTGACGCTTAGATTTAAACGCATTAATCATTGCCTGATTTTGGAAATAGCCATCAGTGCCACCACCTGCATCTACTTTACCAAAATAACCTTTCTTGTATTCTTCTTTAAGCTCTAAGTTGATGGTCTTTGTTTTCTGGCCATCATCAATACCGGTAAATTCTGCCTGATCACTTTTTTTGTCAAATACCTGTACCTTATCTACCGCCTTCGCCTGCAATCCCTTAGTGATTACCTTTGGGTCATCAGAAAAGAACTCTTCACCATCTACCAATATCTTAGCTACTGTTTCTCCTTGTGCTACAATTTGTCCATTCTTATCTACCTGAATGCCGGGTAGTCTTTTCAATAAATCCTCAACAGTAGCATTTTCACGCGTCTTGAAGCTATCAGCTACATACTCTGTGGTATCACCTTTTATTTTTATAGCTGCTACCTGCCTAGTGATAACAAACTCTTTAAGCAAACGCTCTTTAGAAATCATGGTAATAGAGCCAAGATCTGTTTCGGGCTTAGTAACCGTAACTGCATCAACATAATCTGCAAAACCGCGGTACATAATCTTTAATATGTACTTGCCCGGCTTTGAGGCATTAAGGTTAAAGCTACCATCTACTGCTGCCCTGCCAAAATTTTCGATAACAGAATCTTTCGCACGCATGAGTACCACGGAAGACCTGTAGAGCCTTGTGTAGTTAAGGGTATCTATAACAACACCTTTAACGGCATACTGGGCATTAGCATAACCCGAAGTAAATAATAGAAATAGAATTATCGAAAAAAGTCGCTTCATGAACGAATTGATTTGTATTGTAAAAAAATATGAATGTAAAAAAGGGGAAAGTAAATCACAATTTTATCCCCCCTTTGGGGTATATGAATACACTTTAACGAAGTTTTATAAAATATATTAAAATGTTTTACAGGGTTACTTTTTCTGTCGCAGCATTGGGAACGATACAGCATGTTCTTTTCCTTTTTCTACACCGGAAATAACTGCTACAAGGGAGTCTGAAGTAACAAGGGAATACATAATCTTTTGCGGAAAATCGTGCTGTGGGTTCTCAAACACCAGCTGCTTATCTGTTGCAGATATTAGTTTGAAGGTAACCGGCTGATCGTTATTCTGTCCTTTTACTGTTGGTATGTAATATAAGTCTTTGCCTGTCTGAACCAACTTTATAGACTCCTGCGAAAGCGTAACATTACCTTTTATGAATAAACCCATTCCTGCATAAGTAGAATCATCCTGCTTGTACCACCGTTCAATGCTTACTCCTTGTCCGGCTACACCCTTCCATGACCCCAACAACCATGCTGCTTTTTGCAGCAAAGGGTAGTTATGATGACTTACACTAATCGCATCCACAGTTTTGGAGGGGCGATCGTTGCTACAGGATGTGCAGCAGCCTATCAGTAAAACAAAAAAACAAGTAGTAACCGCGTTCATAGGTGATTAGAATAAAGTGATGTTTGAGGGGTCTTTTTTACGTCCCAGGTGCTTATACGCCTTTTCGGTGGCCTCTCTACCTCTCGGCGTGCGCATGATATAGCCTTCCTGTATCAGGAATGGCTCATATACCTCTTCAATAGTACCAGCTTCCTCGCTTACTGCCGTTGCAATATTATTGATACCAGCAGGGCCTCCTTTGAACTTATCGATGAGGGTAGAAAGGATTTTATTATCCATATCATCAAGCCCGCTTTCATCTACATTGAGCGCACGAAGACCATGCTCTACAATACCCATATCTATTACCCCATTACCGAGCACCTGAGCAAAATCGCGCATACGGCGCAGCAAACCATTGGCAATACGGGGAGTACCCCGACTTCTGCGTGCTACCTCAAGGGCCGCATCGGAAGTGATGCGCACATCAAGCACACCGGCAGCGCGGATAATGATCATCTGTAACACATCGGCAGTATAATACTCTAACCTCGATTTGATACCGAAACGGGATAATAAAGGTGCTGTAAGTAAACCACTACGCGTAGTAGCACCCACAAGTGTAAACGGATTTAGGGACAACTGTATAGAACGGGCAGAAGGACCTGAGTCAATCATTATATCGATCTTAAAGTCTTCCATAGCAGCATAGAGGTACTCTTCTACTACCGTGCTCAATCGGTGAATCTCATCTATAAACAGAACATCTCTGGCTTCAAGGCTGGTGAGCAAACCGGCAAGGTCAGCAGGTTTTTCAATTACGGGCCCGCTTGTTTCTTTGATGCTTACCCCCAACTCATTTGCGACAATACGAGATAGTGTAGTCTTACCCAAACCCGGAGGGCCATGAAACAATACATGATCTAATGCTTCACCACGAAGGTTTGCAGCCTTGATGAATATGCGCAGGTTCTCCACCAGCTTTGGCTGACCGGAGAAATCATCGATTTGCTGGGGCCTGATCGTGTTCTCAAACTCACGTTCCTGGCTAGACAGTTTATCTGATGGGCGCACATTAGAAGTTGACATAGCCAAAAATACAGAATTAATTGCTCAATGGCTTAATGCCTTAATGCCTCAATGAATTATTTGAAAAGTATAGACCGTTGCAAATGCAGCGCTATTTATGCAAGGGCTTCTGTATTACCGTCTTATTCTGCTGACCCGAGATCCAGTTGATGACCCCGAAAACAAGCAAGGTGCCCAACACGCTGCCAATGACGCTTTTCACAGACAGTGTATTATCGTTCAGTGCAAAACTTGCCAGAAGGTTTATCGGAGTAATAATAACAATGTAAATCACGAAGAACTTAAGTTTCTTGTTCATTGCGCAGATATTTATGATATAAAAATACTCAAAAATTACATTTTCCCAGCCCGCTCGTTATACAGCATCTTTATCAAACCATCGGCAAGGCCTATTTTAGGCACATACATCTCTGTAGCACCCGCCCAACGCATAATAGATACATATACCTGCAAGGCAGGCACAATAACATCGGCACGATCATCGCGCAGATGATATAAGTGCTTACGCTCCTCTATGCTTGAATAGCTGAGCTCTTTATAGTAATCCTTGAGCAAATCGAGCGGTATTGCCTTACCTTCTTTACGCTTGGAGATAGAGAATATCTTATTGATATTACCACCTGTACCAATAGCTACAAGAGGTTGGTGATCTTTTGTATGGGTTTTTATGAACCATTTCACATGCTCCCACTGTTCATCTGTTACTTTATTGTGCAGCAAACGAATAGTACCTATATTGAATGACTCTTTAAAGATGGTTTTGCCCTGAGCAAATAAAGTCACCTCCGTACTTCCGCCACCTACATCTATGTATATGTATGAATTATTGTCTGCTAGGTTATCAGCAATGTGTGTTTCGTAAAGTATATTGGCTTCTTCGAGGCCTGAGATGATTTTAATTTCAAACCCGGTCTCTTCAAATATTTCCTTTCTTATCTGCGGACCATTAGTCGCATCGCGCATAGCAGATGTAGCACAGGCCTTATAAGCTTCAACATTATAAATATTCATCAGCAGGCGGTATGCCTTCAGCGTTTCAATAAGCTTCTGTTTCTTTTCATCAGAAACAAACCCATTACTAAACACATCGAAACCCAAACGCAACGGAATACGGAGTAGGGTAAGCTTTGTGAAATCTACCGAACCATCTTTATAAACAGACGTTTCGGAGATCAGTAAGCGGGCGGCATTAGAGCCAATGTCAATCGCGGCTAATATCAATCTATATATTTTTTGTTGCGCAAATACTTATATATTTCTAACTGTGAGCGCACAATAGGAGCACCGGGATTGGGCACTACATATTCATTACTCTGCTCGTTGTCTAATTTACGACCTTTTACGTTTTCAGCAAGCTGAATATTCATAATATCGATCAGTTCCTTCTGTATTTCCTCATCGTACACCGGACATGCCACCTCAACACGGTGATCAAGGTTACGCACCATCCAGTCAGCAGAAGAGATAAACACCTGAGGTTTACCACCATTACTGAATATAAATACTCTGGCATGCTCCAGATAATCATCAATAATGCTTACCGCCTTCATGTGGTTCTTAAATATCTTCTGCTCGGTATATGCACAACAGATACCTCTAATCACCAAGTTAATATCTACACCTGCTTTAGCTGCCGCATAGAGTTTTTCAATCATCTCCTTGTCTACAAGGCTATTGAGCTTAATAACTATAGTACTTGTCTTGGTCTTTTTATTGAGTTTTATCTCCTTGTCTATCAATGCCATAAATGCACTGCGCATTGTTAATGGCGACACCGGCAATGTTTTGCAAAGACTAAGCGCATTACCTCTCTTTACTATGTTTTCCAAGTAATCGAAAACACGGTTTATGTCTGTAATGATATTCTTGTTGCAGGTAAGCAGGCAATGATCGCCATAATATGCGGCAGTATTTTCATTTAGATTACCGGTAGATACAAATGCGTATTGCTTTATTTTGTTGAACTCTTTCTTCTTGATCACGCATATTTTAGCATGCACCTTCATATCGTGCTTGCCCAAGATCACCTTCACTCCTTCCTCTTCAAGGTAATTTTTCCAGCGCATATTGGCTTCTTCATCAAACCTAGCCCGCAACTCTAAGACAGCAGTAACTTCCTTACCGTTACGCACTGCATTAATAAGTGCGTTGACAATTTTAGAGTTTTTAGCCAAACGATAACAGGTTATGCGTATGCTCTGCACATTAGGATCAATCGCCGCTTCTCTAAGCAAGTCAATAATAGAATCGAATGAATGATACGGGAAATGCAGCATCACATCGCGCTTCTCCAATACATCGAGTATACGCTTTGGCTGGCGCAATAAGGGGTGTACAAAAGCCTGCTGACGTGGTGCAATGTCTTTGAAAATAGCAGACGGAAAATCAATAAAGTCTTTGAAATTGTGAATTCTGCCACCAGGTATAAGGTTGTCTTTTTTAAGCAAACCTAACCTGCGTGTGAGATAATTCAGCAAGGTAGAATCAATCGTTCTATCATATACAAAACGTGTCGCACGACCTTTCTTTCTATTCTTTAACCCTTTTTCAAGTTCAGCTATCAAGTTGGTATTGACATCATTATCAATATCCAGCTCTGCATCTCTGGTAACCTTTATTATATAACCGGAGAACCTGTTGAAGCCAAATGGTGCAAAAAGCCCCGGTAAATTATAACGAATAATATCTTCAAGTAGAATAATATCTGTAGACCCATCGTCAGTGGGCAATATCACAAAGCGAGGTAGCACTTTTGTAGGTATCTCAATAAGGGCATAACGCTGCAACAAAGAAGAGTGCGTATTACCCAACACACATGCTAAATATATGGACTTATCTCTAAGCAATGGTGTGTGCGGAATAGTCTCAATCATGAGCGGAATTACCTGAGTACGTACCTTCTGCTCAAAATAATTCTTTACAAATTCTTTCTGTATTTTAGACAGTTGCTTTTCGTTCTTGATCTCTACCCCTTTTCTTGCCAGCTCCTTTATAATGTCTGAAAAGATACGGTCAAACTCAGCTTGCTGGCTGATAACTGTCTGCTGTATTTTCTTGAGTATCTTATCCGGATTGGCCTCCATGTGCATTTTAGCCTCCTTGCCCAGCAATACCATTCTGCTGAGCGCAGCTACGCGCACTCTGAAAAACTCATCGAGATTATTAGAGAAAATACCTAAAAAACGAAGGCGATCGTGTATGTGATTAGACGTATCTCCGGCCTCCTGCAATACTCTGGCATTGAATGCCAACCAACTGAGGTCTCGGATGATTGTATTTTTTGTATGATTGACCATGTAATTACTAAAACGCCAAAAATAATCTCTTGACTGCTTATTTACCAGTAGCCAATATTAAGTTTTACAGATTTTTAATTCTGCTGATAATAGAAGTAGTTGAGTATCCGGTAACAAAAGGAATGATTTCTACGGTGCCCCCGTTAGCAAGTATAAAAGACGATCCAACAATTTTATCGAGCGTATAATCGCCACCTTTTACCAATACATCGGGCTTTAACAGCTTTATTAATGCTTCAGGGGTATCTTCATCAAACATGCATACAGCATCAACACATAATAGTGATGCTGCCTGAAAAGCTCTGTCTGCCTCATGTGTAACCGGTCTTTCGGGGCCTTTCAGTCGCTGTACAGAAGCATCTGTATTCAACGCCAGTATCAGTTTATTGCCTTTATCAGCCGCATTTGCCAACAAATCGAGGTGACCATGGTGCAGAATATCAAAGCAGCCATTGGTAAACACAATTTTTTGACCTGATGCCCGCCAGATATTGCACTGCTGCACCATCGTCTCTCGGCTATGTATCTTATTCTGAATCCACTGAAGCTTGTGCATTTCTCTTTTTATTGTACGAGTGAATCAATAATAGTGACAACAGACCCAATATAATGATGAGCACAGTTTGCAGTGCCCATGCTATCCATCCAAAAGCCTGCGCCGGCACTTCAGCAATATGATATGGTCCGCTCAGCATTTGTTTTACCAAGTAAGGATATGCTCCTATACCACCCGGAATAACGATTAATCCTACACTACCATATACCAGCACCACCAGTGCAGCCATCATAGACAATGCATTTGTATCATGTAAGCTCTTCAAACCTATATAAATCTGCAAAAGATACATAAACCACATCAATACGCTCAAACCCAGGAACTGCCATTTCTTTTTCATATTGAAAATAGAAAGGATACCATGAGACATTTCCTTTAACAACAACCCGATTTTAGATTCTTTATTTTTTCTATAAACAAAAATAAGAACGCCAATAAGCAGAACCAGCCCTGCTATGGAAAGGAATAACACTGTTTGGTGAGTCGCGATTTTATCTTTAAGACGCACCATAATATCAGCGAAATAGTCGTTGATACGCTTTATTTCCATCAAAAACGCAGCAATAGCAATTACTACAAGGCACAATACATCCCAGGCGCGCTCCGCAACAATAGTACCTACCATTTTATGTGCAGGCATGTTTTCGTACTTGGCTAAAACAGTACATTTTGCCACTTCACCCGCGCGCGGAATTGCCAGATTGGTGACGTAGCCTATCATTACCGCAAACATGGTATTGGTCTTGGTGGGGTGCAAGTCTATCGTCTCCAGCAAATAACGCCAGCGAACAGCTCTAATATAGTGTGAAAAGAAACCGACTATAGAAATAGGTATCAAATACCAAGGATTAATGCTTTCAATAGCATCAACTAAGTCTGACCGCTGCTGCTCAGTTAACTGATGCAGCATGTGGTAAGCTATCCATATTCCCAGCCCCAGGAATATGACATACTTTAATATTGTTACCAGGGCCTTTTTCATAGCATGTAAATATACGTAGTTTACAGGCTATTGTCATCTTTAGGGAAAATGATGGTTGGTATATGCGTTTTGGCAGCCTCAAAATCCATAGTTGCATACGATATTACAATAACTGTATCACCTACAGACACTCTACGTGCCGCAGGGCCATTCATGCATATCATACCGGAGCCGCGAGTGCCCTTTATAACATACGTTTCTAACCGCTCACCATTATCTATGTTCAGCACCTGAACTTTTTCATTCTCTATAATATTTGAGGCGTTCATAAGATCCTCATCAATAGTAATGCTGCCGATATAGTTCAAGTTGGCCTCGGTGATCTTCACCCGGTGTATCTTAGACTTCAGTACTTCTATTTGCATAGCTGTGCAAAGGTAGGTAAAAGGGGAATAGGTAAAAAAGTTAAATCGGTTACATGTATATATGCATATAGAGGAAGGCAATTTGTCTCAACCTACATATAGTGGAATATTATTTTATAAATGTCAGTGCTAATTCCGGCGGCCTTGCTACAATAGCTTTTCTGCCTTTTTGCACTATAGGACGCTCTATAAGAGCAGGGTTGGCTATGAGTATGGCCAACCACTCTTCTTCTGTATATATTTTATCTGCGTAATTTTCTTTAAATAGCGGCTGGCTTCTGCGCACCAGCTCCGACGGCTGCATACTCAGTTTTTTCAACAAAGCAGTGAGTTCTTTAGTACTCAGCGGGTCTGTCATGTACCAGCGTACATCAAATTCGATGCCACTTTCTTGCAGCAGCTCTAATGCACCCCTGCTTTTAGAGCATTGCCCATTGTGATAAATAGTGATTGCAGCCATGTATAGGTTTGTTAAACGGTCATTTCCTTAACATCAGCAGCAATTGTGAGTTTACCGGCTGTTTTTGCTTTTATTTCCTCAATAGTTACTCCCGGAGCATACTCCAGGCACACAAATCCATCGGCAGTAACATCAAAAACACCCAAATCACTCACTATTTTGCGCACACAGTTAACACCGGTAAGCGGCAATGAGCATTTAGGCAACAGCTTGCTTTCACCCTTTGGGTTAGTATGCTGCATAGCTACGATTATGTTTTTAGCAGCGGCTACAAGATCCATAGCCCCACCCATACCTTTCACCATTTTTTTCGGTATCTTCCAGTTGGCGATATCACCATTTTCAGAGACTTCCATAGCACCAAGTACGGTAAGATCTACTTTTCCGGCACGAATCATACCAAAACTCATAGCACTATCAAAGAATGATGAGCCGGGAAGTGTAGTAATTGTTTGCTTACCTGCATTTATCAAATCTGCATCTTCTTCCCCTTCAAACGGGAAGGGCCCCATACCCAACAATCCGTTCTCACTTTGCAGCACCACATTTACACCTTCAGGAATGTAATTAGCTACCAGTGTAGGAATACCTATTCCCAGATTCACATAGAAACCATCCTGAAGTTCCTGTGCTATTCTTTTTGCTATTTGCTCTTTATTAAGTGGCATTGAAATTTCTTTTATGGTTAATTAACCTCTTTGTCTAACAGTACGTTGCTCTATGCGCTTTTCATAATCCTTACCTTGAAAAATACGGTGAACGTATATTCCCGGTGTGTGAATATGATTAGGGTCTATTTCACCCGGCTCAACCAATTCTTCTACTTCAGCAATGGTGATTTTACCTGCCATAGCCATGAGCGGATTGAAGTTGCGTGCAGTATCTTTAAATACCAGATTGCCCATTTTGTCGCCCTTCCAAGCCTTTACTATAGCAAAATCTGAATCAAATGCCATTTCGAGAAGGTAATGCTTACCATTGAATTCACGAACTTCTTTGCCCTCCTGAACTTCTGTGCCATAGCCTGCCTGCAGAAATACTGCCGGCATACCATAACCTGTAGCCATGCAACGCGTAGCAAGAGTACCCTGTGGCACCAACTCTACTTCGAGTTCACCACTCAGCAACTGGCGTTCAAATTCTGCATTCTCACCCACATAAGAAGAAATCATCTTCTTCACCTGTTTGTTCTCCAAGAGCAAACCAATACCGAAACCATCGACACCGGCATTGTTAGATATACAAGTAAGGTTATTGATGCCTTTCTTTACCAGAGATGCAATACAGTTTTCCGGTATGCCGCACAAACCGAAACCGCCCAACATAAGTGTGGCACCGGCAGGAATATCGCGTACCGCTTCATCAGCGTTGGCAACTACTTTATTCATTGATATGTAATTTGAGTACTAAAATAATTGAATTGTAGAAATGTAGGTAGTGACCAAAATCACTCTCCACCTGCTTTAAGCAGCATTTCTTTTTCTTCCTTTGTCAGTGAGTTATACCCTTTCTGGTTAATCTTATCGAGTATTTCATCAATACGACTCTGAGATATTCCTTGTTTTGGTTGGTACATGCTAATCACACGTCCTTTCTTTTTGCTGATGTTTTTATCAGACGGAGTAACCAAACCCTCTATTTTGTTACCCAAGTTATATGCCCAGTCTGCAGGTTTGTAACCTGAACGCAACAGCTGCACATATACATAACCCATGAGCCCTCCGGCTACCATCATGATAACCACCGGTATATAAAATCCGCTACCGAGTAGCATAAGTGCTGCAAAAACGCCTGCAACCAGTATCAACGGTATGGTAAATGTTTCTGTGAGGTAAAAACGATAGCTTGGTGTAAGTGTTACAGCAGCCACTGCCATACCCACCAAACCTGCTCTGGCACCTAATACTGCAGCAGGCACATGACCCAGATTACCAGGAATTAACTGTGCTATGTAGTAAAAAATACCACCAACAAACAAACTATATAAATATAAAGGTATAACCTGCTTATGACCGACCAACATTTGCACCACAGAACCAAAACAGTACAACCAAAGCATATTACTCAGCAATTCCATAAAGCTGTTAGGAAACTGGAAAAGCCCATAAGTAAAGATAGTCCACCAATGGGCAGCAAATGCAGCAACATTGGTTAACCCGATATTTGGAATAAAATATACATCAAAAGTGCTGTGATCTCCTGCAAATACAATCATCACGAGTGCCCAACAGATAGCCAACATCATGTAAGCTACTCCGGACGCAATGATAAGTTGTAACACCCCGTTGTTCTTATACCCCGGAATGTATGATAATGCTGATCTTCTCTGCCCTGTTCCCATTTGATTGTAAAGTTATTAATAAAAGTTGTTACGGTCTTTCTTATGCCAAAAACGGAGTATGATAAAGGCAAACAGCATGCCCCCCAAGTGGGCAAAGTGCGCAGTATTGTCTCCCTGAAACCTGCCGATACCCGAAAAAAGCTCAATAGCAGCATAACCGGCTACTGCCCACTTTGCCTTTATAGGCACCGGTATAAACATAATATATAGCTCTGTATTAGGGAATAAATAGCCAAAGGCAAATAAGATACCAAAGATGGCACCCGATGCCCCCACCATGCCGATATTAATTATTTTTGAGTAATATTCATTAATTACTTTTATTGCCTCACCTGCACAATCAGTACAATCATTGTTCTGCCCCCAAAAAGACAGAATCTGAGCAAAGAAAGGATTATCTGCTAATCGGTTATGCCTTACAAATTGACCATATTCTACAAATGTGGGATGCTCCTGAAAGTGCAGAAAAGAGCTATGGAAGGAAGAAAACTCAAAACCCAGAACACCCAGATAGCAGAACCCGGCACCTAGACCGCAAATAAGATAAAATATAATAAACCGCTTTGCCCCCCAAAGATTCTCCAATATGCTCCCAAACATAAAGAGACCGTACATATTAAAGAATATATGCGAAATAGTCATTCCCAAATCGTTTGGGCTACCATGCATAAATATATGTGTTAGGAATTGCCACCATCTGAATTTAGGTGACTGCCAGTAGTGCAGCCCCAAGTAATCTCCCAAATCAATACCCTTCTGCCCCAATACAAATTGTATGAAAACAATAAGCACATTGATGATGATGATATTCTTAACTATAGGAGGAATACCAGCGAACCTGCCTTGACCAAAATTTGCCATACTGCAAAAATAGCTGATTGTTATATAAAAGGATGGTTAAAACTGCAGGAGTAAAGTTATTAAAAAGGCGGCTGAGATTCAGCCGCCTTCATTGTATTTACTAATTAACTTATTTATCAATTATGCATCGATACGTGCAAACTTCGCATGTCGCTCAATAAAGTCTCTACGCGGTGGCACCTCTTCGCCCATAAGCATAGAGAATACACTATCGGCTTCCGCACTGCTATCAATGGTGATACGCTTGAGCGTACGTGTAGCAGGGTTCATGGTAGTGTCCCAAAGTTGCTCTGCGTTCATCTCTCCCAAACCTTTATATCGTTGAATGCTTACGCTGTCTTCTTTTCCGTTTGCCAGTTTTTCAACCCATGCCTTACGGTCATCTTCGTTCCAGGCATAATGTTGTTCCTTACCTTTCTTAACCAAGTACAACGGTGGCTGAGCCAGATATACATAACCTTGCTTAACCAAATCTTCCATATAACGGTAGAAGAATGTAAGAATCAGTGTAGCAATGTGGGAGCCATCGACATCGGCATCGGTCATGATCACAATTTTGTGATAACGTAGCTTAGTGAGATTCAACTGCTTAGGGTCTTCAGGGGTACCTATGCTTACGCCAAGGGCAGTAAACATATTCCTGATTTCCTCATTTTCATATATCTTATGTTCCTGCGCTTTCTCTACGTTAAGAATTTTACCTCTCAATGGCAGAATTGCCTGAAAGTGACGGTCGCGACCCTGCTTAGCAGTACCACCTGCCGAATCCCCTTCCACCAGGTACAATTCGCATTTTTCCGGGTCTTTGTCTGAGCAATCGGCTAGTTTGCCGGGCATACCACCACCGGTAAGTACACTCTTGCGCTGCACCATTTCACGAGCTTTTTTAGCTGCTGCACGTGCCTGAGCTGCAAGAATCACTTTGTCAATGATCATTTTTGCATCTTTCGGATGCTCTTCGAGGAATGCATCAAGCACACGGCTCACACAAACATCTACCACACCCATCACCTCATTGTTACCCAATTTGGTTTTGGTTTGGCCTTCAAACTGAGGTTCAGGTACTTTTACGGAGATGATTGCGCTCAATCCTTCACGGAAGTCGTCGCCGGTTATCTCTACCTTAGCCTTTTCAAACAATTTATTCTTATCGCCATAAGATTTGAACACACGGGTGATTGCCCTGCGGAAACCGGCAACGTGTGTACCCCCTTCTATGGTATTGATATTATTTACATAAGAAAAAATGTGCTCGTTGTAAGATGAGTTATAAGAAAGGGCTACATCTACAGCAACATTACTCTCTTTATCGTGTGCTTCAACAAAAATAGGCTCAGAAAGTAATTGCTCACGTTTAGCTTTCTGATCTAACAACAACACGAACTCCACGATACCGCCTTCACTGTAAAACACCTCTTCAGCTACCTGACCTTCCTCAATCAATTCGCGGAGGTCAGTCAAAATGATACGGATGCCCTTGTTCAGGAATGACAATTCGCGCAAACGACCTGCGAGAATATCTCTGTGGTAAACAGTATCTTTAAAGATGGTATTGTCTGGCTGAAAATGCTGGAGTGTACCTCTTTTATCAGTAACACCAATTTCTCTAACCGGATACTGAGGAATACCCTTTTCATATTCCTGCTCAAATATCTTGCCTTCACGGTAAACAGTAGTATGCAAATGGCTGCTCAATGCGTTAACGCAACTCACACCCACACCATGCAAACCACCGGAAACCTTGTAACTGTCTTTATCGAACTTACCACCGGCATGCAATACAGTCATAACTACCTCCAGAGCAGATCGACCTTCTTTGGCGTTGATACCTGTTGGGATACCACGACCATCGTCCTGCACACTGATAGAATTATTTTCGTGAATTGTAACCTGGATATTTTTACAATGACCCGCAAGCGCTTCATCTATTGAGTTATCTACCACCTCATATACCAAGTGATGTAAACCCTTGATACCTGTATCACCTATGTACATTGAAGGGCGCATACGCACCGCCTCAAGACCTTCCAATACCTGAATACTATCGGCATTATACTCTTTCCCGGGAATTGGTAAAACTTCGTTTTCTGTATCCATTTGTTCTGTACCCAAAATAAATTATATTGATATGAAGCTATAGCCCGAAGTTCAAAAACGGACCTAACCTATAATAAATAGATGAATTTTTACTTTACAAATGTAGCTTAATTATATGGTTTTAACAAGTAAACCAACACCCTCCAAACCGCCTAAAAATTCACATTTGTGGATAAATAAGCAGCAAAAAACGTTTTCTTGATTTGCCTGCATTTTACATTAATCGTAATGCATTATACCCATCCATATATTTAGAAATTATTCTACGCAGATAATTTATTCTGCCCCATTTGTTGTTTTTATTATATTTGGCTTGATTTTTGATGCCTTTTTAATGTTATCTTTTTAATGAAAGGTGTACAATCCCAATGAATAAGATATTTACAAAATTCCTATTAATTATCTGCTGTGTCTTTACACTCAACACTGCAGATGCACAAGTGGTCAAATCCCCTCTTGAAGAGGTGGTCTATGCAATGAGAAACAATAAGGTACAAGAGATCACGCATTATTTCGACAACTTCGTACCCATATCCATTAATAATAATGCATCGAACTACAGTCACAATCAGGCCGAGTTGGTTTTGAAGGATTTCTTTGAAAAAAACCCGATCCGCGATTTTAATGTTATGGATACCGGTACTCCGAGCGCAACTTCAAAATCTATGATAGCAACTTTCAGCAGTACCAATGGTAAATACACACTTTACCTGCTGATGAAACAAAAAGAGAATAATTACGTAATAAAAGAAATTAAAATAAGTAAAGAATAGCCGAGTAATTTATTTTAACAAAACAGCCCGCAATGATCATTGCGGGCTGTTTTGTTAGCTGCATTAAGCTGGTTATTGTATAGTTTTCCCTTTAGGATATTTGAGGGTATAACCAAATTTTATCGTCTTTGACTCATTGCCCTTTAGCGTTAGCGGCCATACCAGAATACCTGTTGTCTCATTATATGAGGCACCATCAATCTGAATATCTTCGATTACGATCTCCTTATCATTGCTGATTGGCAACTGGTCGTTTACCAATATGGTTATAGTTTCTTTGCGTGTATTCCGAACAGTAATATTGTAGGCATACTCTTCCCGCACATTGGAACCTATCATTTTTACACTACGATACGATTTGTCACGCTCCCTTTTTACAACAATTTTCTTATCCCTCCCAAGGGATACATTCAATGTGTCGGTAATGTTTTTCGGGTCAATTGCTCCATGACCTACATAAGTCCCCTCATAGAAAATACTTGTTTTCCCCGGCAATAAATTCATATCCTCCCAGTCGGTAATTCTAGCTAACAAAAATGCATCATCATCGGCCTTCGGTGCGGAATAGTATTGATATGTAGCCGCCATTTCGTAAATTTTTACGGCAACCAGATGCTGCTGCCCATCGCTAGGTATAGTGTAAGGCAACTCAATATCGAATCTGGTACTTACACCCGATGTATATGTTTTTACATATTCATTAACCGTTGATTGCTTTGCTTTAGGCTGTGCCACTGCGTAGGTTCCACTAGTATATGTTTCTGTTGTAAAAACATCTTCGCCAGTCTGATTACCATACATTGTAACCTGTGGCTGTTGCCTGTAAAATGATAAATACTGAGGTGTCAGAATTGGAGCCTGCAACCCTTGCTGTGCATCATCTGTAGACAGTGTAAGATGTACATTATTCCACTTCACCCCGCAATTCTGGTATATGTTGGCCTTATAGTAAAAAGTAGCAGGTACACAGGTATTACCTACCCAAACATCATAAACCGGCACCCAACCGGCATTTTGTACCACATACGAAATTGTTATATTACTTGTTGTTGCCTCTTTTGAATAAAACCTTACTAATAATTGTCCGCCCGGTTGATATCCCCTCTTCTGTTCCTCATTCAATTGCTTGGTCAATGCGACTATTCTCTGCGACAATTTCTTTATTTCACTTTCCGCTTTATCTTTTTGCATGAGATAGCTTTCTAGCTTTGAGCCGACCATATCCAGCATCTTCTGCATCTCAGCAACTGACAAGCCTGTATTGTTTCCACCCACTTTTCTGTTGTTCTGCAGAATAGCTATCAATTCATTAATAGCGGCTACTTTATTATTAAGCGGCTGTTTTCGAACTTCTACTTGCGCAATACTATCTTTCAGTTCTTTGATCTTGGGAGATTCATTGTCGGTATTTGTATAATTATTCTGAAAAGTTACCGACTCAACTACTGCACCATTTGATGCACTCACTGCAATGCTTTGGTTGTTGATATCACCAGCTACATTGGTAAACACAAATTCATTCTCGCCTTTAGCCAAGGTAATTTTTGCTGTGCTGGTCAATTCAGCACCCCTGATGAACACTGTCGCCTTGTCCAGACTCAGTTTTTGTGTTGTTTGTGCCAATACGCTTAACTGTATGCACAGCATAACTGCAATGCCCGAATAAATTTTACTTCGACTCATAATATATATCATTAAACAGTTTAATCAATTGAAACAATTGGAATGACATTTATAAATGCCATTTATATGCTACACACCAAGCAAATCAGCAGTTTTTAAACCAAATAAAGTTACTTCTTTTGGCACAGAACAACACTTTTATTGCAATTAATTAGCATACCAAAAAACAATACAAACCCTCTTACACAAACTAAAAAGAGGTGAATAAATGATATCCACCTCTCTAAAAGTATATAAAGTATTAAACTTATCGTATCGTTTTGCCCTTAGGATATTTGAGGGTATAACCAAATTTTAGTGTCTTTGTCTCATTGCCTTTTAGTGTTAACGGCCATTTCATCATTCCTGTAGCTTCATCAAAACTTGCATCATTGGTTTCACGATCTTCAATAACAATATCTTTATCGTTACTTACCGGCTGCTGATCTGCAAGCACAAGTGTGATGCTTTCTTTGCGGGTATTGCGCACTGAGATGTTATAAGCAAATGATTCCCGCACATTGGTACCAATAGTTTTTACACTACGCAATTGCTTATCACGCTCCCTTTTAATCACTATTTTCTTGTCACGACCCAATGATATGCTCATGGTATCTTGTGTATTTCGGGTATCTATATACCCCTGACCAACGTAAGTACCTTCATAGAAAATATTAGTCTGACCCGGCAGTAAATTTAAATCTTGCCAGTTGGTGATCTTAGCTAACAAAAATGCATCATTATCGACCTTTGGCGCAGCATAATATTCAAAAATAGCCGGTGTCTCATATTTCTTTATCGCTACCAAGTGCTGTTGCCCATCGCTAGGTATGGTATATGGCAACTCAATATCAAATGAAGTATTTACACCTTCGTTGTTTGTAGCAACAACCTGCATTGTCTCAACTGCGCCTTGTGCCATGTCAATGCCCGAATTACCTTGCACCTGCACACCATCAACTGTATAAAGGTTACCATTTCTTAAGCCCCAAGCAGATGAATTCTTATCACTGGCAACTTCTTCTCCCCTACCCCTATATAATTTAGGAGTTTGATATAGTGTGCGAGGTGTATAAAAAGACAGATACCAAGGATTCAAAACCGGTGCCTGCATACCCTCCTGAGGGTTGCCTGTAGATATGGTCAGGTGAACATTATTCCATTTTACACCACTGTTTTGGAAGATATTGGCTTTGTAATAAAACTTAATAGGGCTGTGTACATCATCTGCCCAAACATCATAGCTTGGCGACCAACCTGCATTTGTAACTATGTAGGTAATAGCAATATTACTTTGTGTACTTTCCTTAGAAAAGAACTTTACTAACAATTGCCCACCCGGCTGATATTCTTTCTTTTGTTCTTCTTCCAATTGCTTATTGAGATTGGCTATTCGTTCATCAATCTTCTTCAGGTTGTCTTCCTCTTTGTTTTTCTGATTCAGGTAGCCTTCCATTTTACTGCTCACCAAATCGAGCATTTTCTGCAACTCTAACACAGACATACCATTGTTATTTCCCCCGATTTTGCGATTATTCTGCAAAATGAGTATCTGTTCATTAAGCGTTGCAATTTTATTATCAATAGGTTGTCTGCGTGCATTAATTAAATCGATGCTATCCTTCAGCTCTTTTACACGAGGGGACAAATTATCAGTATTGGTATAGTTGTTCTGAAAAGTCACCGACTCTACTACAGCACCATTAGATGCACTCACCACAATGCTTTGGTTGTTGACATCGCCTGCAACATTGGTAAACACAAATTCATTCTCACCCTTAGATAAGGCAATTTTTGCTGTGCTGGTCAATTCAGCTCCTCTAATGAACACTGTTGCTTTGTCCAGATTCAGCTTTTGTGTTGTTTGCGCAGATGCGCTTAACTGCATGCAGAGCAGGACAGCGATGCCCGAATAGATCTTTGTGTGCTTCATGAAAGTGTTTTTTACAGAGATACAAAAAACGGGCTATTTCACACCAGACTTCAATAATATTTTGTTAAAGCATGACCATACCCAACTATTATCAACCTACCAGATGTCTTCAATAGCAGGAAAAGCATTCAAAAAAATGCACATGCAATAAAAAACATCAAAAAATACAAACAATCTATTTTTATTTATATCTTTAACGTTGATTAATAGCCTGCTGTTTTATAGACTATTACAAATAATTAATAATTTTACTCTTATTATTTATATGAAGCGATATTTACCCTTTATAGCGTCCCTATTCGTTATGGTATTCGCATTCGCTGGTCGATCTTCGGCACAGCTAACAATTGCACCAGGAGCAACAGCAAGTATGCTGGCCTCCCAACTAACCGGTGCGGGCGTATTGGTATTGAACCCTGTTCTTACCTGCCCTGACAACGCTCAAGGTATATTTTCCGGTGTGTCCACCTTAGGTTTTAATAGTGGGATAGTACTTACATCGGGTCAGGCAGCTACCGCAGGGACTGCGATAGGTGCGGGCGGCCCTGCAAGCTCTTTTGCCAGCACCGGAAATGGCACCCCCGGAGACCCTTCATTAGACCTGCTGTCAGGAGCTACTACTTATGATGCCTGTGTATTGGAGTTTGATTTCAGACCGGCAGGAGACACGATTAAGTTTAATTATGTATTCGGTTCTGAAGAGTATAATGGCTTCACCTGCACCGGATTTAATGATGTATTCGGTTTTATCATTTCAGGTCCGGGCTTTACTAGTCCTACTAATATTGCACTTGTTCCCGGCACTACAATCCCTGTTTGTATCAATAGCGTGAACTGCGGACCGGGAACAGGAACAGGAACACTATCTACCTGCACAGCTATAGGCCCCGGCTCTCCGTTTTGTTCTTACTACGTCAATAATCTTACAGGCACTACTATCACTTACGATGGTTTAACCTCTACGCTTACTGCTATTGCAGCAGTAACACCCTGCGACACGTATCACCTTAAAATAGGTATTGCAGATGCTACTGATGATATTTGGGATTCAGGTGTATTCCTTGAGGCGCATACACTTAGCTCTGTTAATACTAGTATTGCTCCAGTGAGCAGTAACCCTGCTGATACATCTTTTGGTGGTCCATTCTGCATAAGAGGCTGTTACCCCGGCGATTTTACATTTAATCTATCTGCACCAACTACTACACCTCAAATAATACACTATGTAATAGGCGGAACTGCAGTAAATGGCTATGACTACACCCACATACCCGATAGTGTGATTATACCTCCGGGTAGTACCTCCGCAACAGTAGCCATACAAGGGCTTACTGTACCTGCAGGCGGCACAAAAACTGTCACTCTTTATATTTTAGCAACACATAGTTGCTCTACAACTGTAGATATATTAGATAGTGCAACAGTATTGATAGTAGATTCACCAACTGTTCAAATAACTACCCCTGATACCGCTATCTGTTTGGGACAAAGTCTGAATATCAATGCAGTAGGTAATCCTCTGCTCAGTTACCAATGGACACCAACTGCAACACTGACCTCCGGCAGCACATCTTTGACTACAAGTGCTACGCCTACTGTCACAACAACATACACACTTACCGGAGTTTATACGCTTTTGGGCTGCCCTCCGGTTTCTGATCAGGTGACAGTAACTATTACTCATCTCGATGTGATGATCAGAGACACCATGCTTTGTGTAGGGCAATATGCACCTATAAATGCAAATACTACTCCTGTAGACCCATCTGCCACTTACCTGTGGGGACCCGCAGGCGATTTCAATGACCCTACTTTGACGCAACCTATTTTTTATCAGAATACCATCGGCGATTATGCAATTACAGTAACTGCAACAAATAGTATAGGCTGCGCCGGCACTGCAACGGGTGTAGTCCATGTTATGCCACTTGCAACCATCAATATTACACCGGGAAATACAACTATTGGTCTGGGACAGCAAGTGCAACTTGACGCTATCAACACTACTCCTTATCCTTTATTCTATTTCTGGACACCTGCCGATGGCTCACTCGACAACCCGAATATCAACAACCCTATTGCTACCCCACTTGATACAACTACATATATAGTGTATGCCATGAACGAATGGGGTTGCAGAGATTCAGCACGAGTAACCATATCTGTAGACAACGGCACATCAGAAGTTATTCCAACTGCATTTACACCAAACGGAGATGGTCTTAATGATGTGTTCAGAATATTGAATATGCGTTATCAAAAGTTGGTTGCATTTGAAGTATATAACCGTTGGGGACAGCTGGTTTACCAAAATGACAATACCAATGATGCATCTAAAGGATGGGATGGCACATTTAATGGTGTAATGCAAGACTTAGGTGTTTATAACTACCTGATCATTGTAGCCCGACCAGACGGCACACAAAAAATATATAAAGGAGACGTCACACTTATAAAGTAAACAATTACAATTTATTATAAAAAGCCGGAGCTTGATGTTCCGGCTTTTTCGTGCTTTCACCAAAAAATTACCTTTTCAGCTATTTTCAGGTATTTATCGATTAAAATGAAATATTATCAAAAAATATCTTGATAAATTAACCGTTTTAGAGATTTGTTACTATCTTTCTGCTTAATAGACCCGTCTATTGTTTATACAACGTTAATTTTCAGTTCACCATGAAGAGAATTTTACATTTTTTCGCAATCCTAGTCTCTGCTTTTGTTTTTAATATCGCATCTTCATCAGCTCAGATAGTTATTACTCCCTCGGTTACGGCAGCAGTGCTTGCCAACAAGCTAGTGGGTTCGGGTGTTGTCATTATTGCACCTACGCTAACCTGCCCCGCAGTGGCTAATGGTACTTTTGTTGGTCCATCGTCACTCAGTTTTGATACCGGCATTGTACTTACATCGGGCAGAGCACAAACTGCGGGCTTGAACATCGGTGCAGGTGGTCCGGCATCGGGTTTTGCATCTACATCTAACTCCGCTCCCGGCGATGCACAGCTTACCGCACTTGCCGGTCAACCAACTTTTGACGCTTGTATTCTGGAGTTCGATTTTCGTCCGGCGGGCGATACAGTAAAATTCAACTACGTTTTTGGCTCTGAAGAGTATACCAGTTATACATGCTCATCATTTAACGATGTATTCGGATTCTTTATTTCCGGTCCAGGCTATGGCGCGCCTACAAATATTGCGCTCGTACCAGGCACAACTGTTCCGGTTTGTATCAATAGCGTGAATTGTGGCCCAACAGGTGGTGGTTCTTTATCTACCTGCACGGCAATTGGCCCGGGGTCTCCATTTTGCACTTATTATGTAAACAATAGTGCGGGTGCCACCATTACTTATGACGGGCTTACGACTACGCTTCAAGCAGTAGCACATGTAGTTCCTTGCGATACTTATCACCTCAAAATTGGCATTGCAGATGGCACTGACCATGTTTTAGACTCAGGCGTATTCATTGAAGCGGGCAGTCTTTCATCAACAGGTTTCTCTATTAACTCTCATGGTATAAATTCAACTGACACCGCTACAGGTGGTCAATATTGTATCAGAGGCTGTTTACCGGGTCAGTTCGTATTCCACACATCTGCCCCTGTAACTACTAACACAGTAATACACTATGTGATAGGAGGCACTGCTGTAAACGGAACAGACTACACCACCATTGCAGATAGTGTCACAATATTGGCAGGGGGCACAGCAGATACCCTGTTTATACACCCTTTAGTAATCACTCCTGCAGGTGGACCAAAGACAGTAAAATTATTTATCCTCTCTCCATATTCTTGCGGTGGTACACCAACCATCATAGATAGTGCGATATTGAATATTTATGATGGTTTCTATGTGCATATCATTACGCCTGATACCACAATATGCCAAGGTCAGCATGTATTTATCAATACTACAGGAGACCCTACATTGTCATATAGCTGGGCGCCATCAGGCACGCTGAATAGCAGCACATTGGTATCTCCAACGGCTACACCTGTCGCTACAACTACCTATGTGGTTTCTGCTGTTTTACCGGGCACAGGATGCCCTGCAACCACCGATAGCATTATTATTACAGTAGTACATCCGTTTTCTCTGGATATAGGCGCACCGATAAAAAACACTTGTGTTGGCG
Organism: Chitinophagaceae bacterium; assembly: GCA_947454715.1. Taxonomy (GTDB): domain Bacteria; phylum Bacteroidota; class Bacteroidia; order Chitinophagales; family Chitinophagaceae; genus Flavipsychrobacter. The sequence goes on along the minus strand of CANGMZ010000001.1, from coordinate 15,498 downwards.
TTGCACTACCGCTGCATCTTACAGTTAATGCTACATCACCGGGTACTTACCAGCCTGTTTGGTCCCCTGCTACCTATTTGGCAGGCGCAACCACCAATGACCCAATTGTAACACCCGTCGTTGCCGGAGATGTTATGTACTATGTGTCAGACACAGAAACATCATCTCATTGCTTCGCAGTAGATTCATTCCTGTTGCATGTATTACCGAATGATTTTAGCTTATTTAATCCGGATAGCACCATGTGCTTTAGTGGCATTGTTCCAATACGCGCCAGCGGAGATACTGAATTCAGCTATCATTGGACACCGGCTGTTTATGTCAACAACCCGAATATCATTAACCCTATAGCAACAATTACGTCTTCAACCGTATTAACTGTTACAGGTAGCTATCCGGGCTGCCCTGACATGATACACACGGTGAACTTTACAATTGAAGCACCCAATGTGGATATACGCACAGGCGACACCGCATTCTGCATCGGCGATTCTATTTTGTTGGATGTTGTTGCTACAAATCCGGGTTCCAGCTATACATTAGTTTGGACACCAACTACATATTTGGCAAATGCTACAACCCTTACCCCTACATTCAGTTCTCCGATCGTAGGTGATTTCTTGTATAACATAACTATAACTTCGCCACTAGGCTGTGTTAGCACCGATCACGTAACATTATCTCCAAGACCACCGGCTAATATTACTGTTACTCCGGCCAATACGATGGTCAATTACGGAGATCAGGTGCAGCTCGATGCTATTAACCTTACTCCTTATCCGCTGATTTTCTGGTGGACACCAAGTAACGGTTCACTTGACAATTCAAACATCAACAACCCGATAGCAACACTTACCGACTCTACCACCTTTGTAGCTTATGCTATGAACCAGTGGGGTTGCCGTGACTCAGCAAGTGTAACTATATTGGTCAATAATGGATCTTCAGAAGTTATACCTACTGCCTTCACTCCAAACGGCGACGGGCTTAATGATGTATTCAGAATACTGAACCTGAGATACCAAAAGATAGTTCTGTTTGAAGTATTTAATCGTTGGGGAGAAAAAGTGTTTGAAAACAACAACACCAATGATGGCAAAAAAGGATGGGACGGCACTTACAATGGCGTAAAACAAGATATGGGTGTGTATTACTACCAGATTATTGTTGCCAAACCAGATGGTAACCAGAAAATGTATAAAGGTGAAGTAACACTAATCAGATAAAAGTTTATCAGAAATAATACTAAACAGAAACCCCGGAGCATCAACTCCGGGGTTTCTGTTTATACAAGTTTCTCTTTATCGAAATACATCATTATACATTCCTTGAGCACTATCTCCTGCTGCGGTAAATCGCCGATATCAGGCCGCTGCAACTCATGGAAATGTGGCCACCCTTCTTCATCTCTTCCTGCGGGTTCGTAATACCCCACCTGAGCCAATAAAGTACACACCGCAATATGCATAAGGTCTTGTTTCTGCTCCTTGCTGAATTTTGTTTCCAAAGGTGCATTCAGTTCGTTGAGCCCTATCAGAAACAGTATGCTCTCCATATCGGGCAGCTTACCGAAGCGTTCTCTGAGCATCATTTGTGTATTTACCCACCGTATATCAAAACTTTCCATTGATCTTATTTTATGTTAACACCGGCACATCTTTATATCTGTGATAAGATATATAACCGGTAAATGGCAAATTTACTGTTTAATACCCTATTATTGCCGGGGAGACCGGCAGTATATGATTTTTAAAAAAAGTTAAAATCCAGTACAGCTGTTTTTAAAGAAAATCACCTTTTCTATTTTTGGTTTCAGAATTTTGAAAATACTATGGATACATCATCTTCAGTAGACATCAGAGAGTTAAATGAACGCATACATCAGCAAAGCGCATTTATTGACTTGCTGAATATGGAACTTAACAAGGCCGTGGTAGGTCAGAAAGTAATGGTGGAGCGCCTGATGATAGGCTTACTCGCTAATGGTCATGTATTGCTTGAAGGCGTACCCGGACTAGCGAAAACGCTCGCAATCAAATCATTGGCATCTGCTATTCAGGCACAGTTTGCCCGTATACAGTTTACACCCGATTTGCTTCCTGCAGATGTGCTGGGCACAATGGTCTATAATCCGCAGGAGCATAAATTTGCGGTGCGCAAAGGACCTATTTTCGCCAATTTTATTCTTGCCGATGAAATAAACCGTGCCCCTGCCAAGGTACAGAGCGCATTGCTCGAAGCCATGCAGGAGCGCCAGGTGACCATTAGCGACCATACCTACCCACTTGAAGAACCGTTCTTGGTATTGGCTACTCAAAACCCTATAGAACAGGAAGGAACTTATGAACTTCCTGAAGCACAGGTAGACAGATTTATGCTGAAAATAGTCATCACTTACCCAAAGAAGGAAGAAGAAAGACTGATTATCAGGTCTAATATTAACCCGGGTGGTATGCCAAAAATAAACCCGGTTGTAACTACCAACGATATACTGAAAGCCCGCAAACTGGTGCGTGAAGTATATATGGATGAAAAAATTGAACAATATATATTGGACATAGTATTTGCTACCCGTTTTCCTGAAGAGTATAAACTGGGTAAACTGAAGCCATATATCAACTATGGTGGTTCTCCGCGCGCCAGCATTAATCTAGCATTGGCAGCAAAAGCTTATGCCTTCATAAAACGCAGAGGATATGTGATACCTGAAGATGTGCGGGCAATTTGCCATGATGTAATGCGCCACCGTATTGGCCTTACGTATGAGGCTGAAGCAGAGAATATCACCAGCGAAATGATTCTCAACGAAATTCTCAATGTGGTAGAAGTACCTTGATAATAAACAAATTGATAACTGCATCCCGAAGCGAAAGTTTCGGGATGTTTTTGTTTGGCGGCATTCCTTTATAGCTTTTCTTAATAGCAAGTCAGTAAAGTATAATAAGCTGTAACACATACCTCTGTGTTTATGTTATTAACTTTGTGCCATGGCTTACAAATCACTGAGAGCATTCATAGACAAATTAGAGCAGGCAGGGGAACTGGTAAGAATAAAAACTTATGTAAACCCCGAATTGGAAATTGCGGAAATAACAGACCGCATTTCTAAAACCCCCGATAGAAATAAAGCATTATTATTTGAAAATACCGGTACCGATTTCCCTTTACTGATTAACAGTATGGGTAGCGACAGACGCATGTGTATCGCCTTGGGTGTTAATCACCTTGACGATTCTATGCACGAAATTGAGGACCTTTTTAAATCGCTTTCTACTCCAAAGAACGGCATCTTAGAAAAACTGGCTATGTTGCCACAATTAAGCAAGTTTGCCTCATGGATGCCAAAAGTCGTGAAAGGTCGCGGCGCTTGTCAGGAAGTGATGATGGACAAACCCGACCTCAGCAAAATACCTATCTTAAAGTGTTGGCCGGAAGATGGCGGACCATTCATAACACTACCTGCCATACATACCAAGGATCCCAACAATGGCATCCGCAACATAGGCATGTACCGTATGCAGGTCTTTGAAAAAGATATGACCGGCATGCACTGGCACAAGCACAAGGTATCTGCCCGTCACTACAACGAATATAAGAAATTGGGCAAACGTATGCCGGTGGCAGTTGCACTAGGTGGCGACCCCGTATATACTTATGCCGCAACGGCTCCGCTTCCTGAAAACGTAGATGAATATATGCTGGCTGGTTTCCTTCGTAAAAAGAAGGTAGAATTGGTGCGTTGTATTACACAGCCGGATATTGAAGTGCCGGCTGATGCTGACTTCATCATTGAAGGATATGTAGATACAGATGAGGAATTGATATGGGAAGGGCCTTTCGGAGATCATACAGGTTATTATTCATTGCCTGACTGGTATCCTCGTTTTCATGTTACAGCCATAACACACCGTAAGGATGCGGTATATCCGGCTACAATTGTGGGTATCCCACCTCAGGAAGATGCATGGATAGGCAAGGCTACTGAACGCATATTCTTAGCACCAATAAAGATGACCATGGTACCTGAGATTACCGATATGCACATGCCTGTGGAAGGAGTATTTCATAATTTGGTAATTGCTACTATCAATAAAGAGTATGCCGGACAGGGGCAGAAGGTGATGAATGCAATGTGGGGTGCCGGACAAATGATGTTCAATAAAATTCTGGTATTGGCAGATGGCAATGTAAAAATTGATGATTACAAGCAACTTGCGCAGTACGTATTCAACAATATTAACCCTGTTACTGATGTTTATTTCAGCCAGGGACCAATGGATGTACTTGATCACAGTTGCTCTAAACTAGGTTTTGGCGGCAAAATGTGTATTGATGGCACCCGCAAATGGGACGAAGAAACCACCGAGCCGTTGTTGCCATACAAACTCAATGCTGCGTTTTCGAGAGCAAAGATAATGGCCGCACTGCCTGAGATAACCAGTATCAATGAAAACCTTGCCCGTACGCTCGACCTTCCGGTTTTGTTTGTAGCTGTGAATAAAAACAGACCCGGGCACGTAAAAGAAGTACATGATGCATTGTGTGCAATGCCTGAAATAGAGGGCATTAAAATGATATTATATGTAGAGCATACTGTGAATGCTGATGATATTGCTGATGTACTGTGGCGTTTCTGTAACAATCTGGATCCACGACGCGATAATTTCTTTGCAGGCAAAAATAGAAACATACTGGGGCTGGATGGCACACGAAAGACCAAGAAATTCGACAATTTCGACCGCCCATGGCCCAATATCATTGCCGCAGACCCGGCAACAATAACTGCCGTAGATACAAAATGGCCTGAGCTTGGCTTAGGAAAAATAATTATTTCTCCATCTTTACGGTATTCTACCCAACTATATAGGGGGGGTGCAGCTGTCTTAGATAATGAATAATCATTTTTTATTCGTATAATTGTATAACATTTAAAAAAATAAAGCAATGAAACGTATACTATTTGCATGCTGTCTGCTCACCGCTACTTGTGCTGTTCCTTTCCAGAAGGCTAATGCTCAGGCAGTTGTAACCGTTACTGACTTTACAGCAAAAGTTAACTTGATGGATACTTACTTGGCTGCAGGCAATATGACAATGGCTCAGACTACCTGGAATGAAATACACACAATGATGATGACAGAGTTGGGTACTACCAAATCAAACATCGCAAGTGCGGCAACTCCGGCTGTAGCATCGTCTTATACTACTGTTATGCAGAACCAATATGCTTTGTACCAGCAAATTTGGGCAATGAAAACAGACCTTGCAACCAACCGTGCTCCAATACACACGAAGCTGTTAGCGTTCGCTGCTACATTCTAAGCATTAACCAGCAATTGATATAATTACAAGTGCCCCGAAACATTCGGGGCTTTTGTAGTTATATTTATAACATATATAAATGAATACACCTAAAAGAGTAATAGGGCTTGGGGGCATCTTCATAAAATGCGATGACCCCGAAAGTATCCGTAACTGGTATGCACAGCATCTTGGTTTTAATATAGACCAGTACGGCACCTCTTTCGAGAGCCGCAGCACAGATGAACCAAATAAGAAAACCTACTCCGTCTGGAGTACATTTGCTAAAGACACTACCCATTTTGCACCCAGTAACAAGGAGGTAATGATTAACCTAAGAGTAGCAAACCTTGTATGGCTGCTTGAGGAACTCAAAAAAGAGGGAATAGAACAAATAGGAGCGCTACAAGAATACGAATATGGCAAGTTTGCGCACATAGTAGACCCTGAAGGCACCAAAATAGAACTTTGGGAAGCCTACGACGATGTGTTTGGAGCTATGGTTGAAGGTAATATAACCAAGTAAACTTACAAATATGACATGATTAAGATGTAGCTCTACATGCATATTTGTCTTTCACAATTTACAATTTCAATCGGGGTCATTATCATATTAAATCGTAATTTCACAGCTTAATTTAGTTTTGTGAAAGCAATTATTCCTGTTGCGGGAGCCGGTACCAAACTGCGCCCATTAACGTACACCCAACCCAAAGCACTTATCCCTATTGCGGGTAAAACAATTCTTGGGGTAATAGTAGATCAGCTTATAGATGCCGGGGTTACCGAATTCGTATTTGTGATTGGCTATCTGGGTGAGAAAATACAACGATATATAGACAAAAGATACCCTCATCTAAAACATACATTTGTTACTCAAAACGACCGCAGAGGCACAGGTCATGCTATTTGGCTGACCAAAGATGCTGTGGGTGACGATGAGGTAATGATAGTGCTGGGTGATACTGTTTGCGACTACAACGTAAAAGAAGTGTTGAGTAGCGGTGTATCTCAAATAGGGGTTCGCAAGGTCGATGATCCCCGTCGCTTTGGTGTTGCCGAACTGGACAATAAAGACAATGTGGTCCGTATGGTAGAAAAGCCATTGATACCAAAGTCTAACATGGCAATGGTGGGCATCTACTACATAAAGGAGACCAGCAGCATGTTTGCGGCACTTAACAAGCACCTCAACAACACTGCCGATGAAAATGGCGAATACCACCTCACCAGTGCATTACAGCACATGGTTGAAGACGGCATAGCCTTGCATGCATTCAGAGTAAACAACTGGTTTGATTGTGGTCAGAAAGAGACCTTGCTATCAACCAATGCTATTTTGCTCAAGCAGATGGAAGATGCTCAGGGCAATAAGAATACTGCAGTATTTAACAACACTGTAATTATTCACCCGGTGAATATTGCAGAAGGCTGCAATATCAAGAATTCTATTATTGGCCCTAATGTCACTATTGGGGAGAATACAAAAATAGAATCCTCAATTGTGAAAGACTCTATTATTGGTTCTTATGCAGAGTTACAGCATGTAGTACTTAACTCAAGCATTATAGGTAGCGATGCGTTTGTGCGCGGTCTGAGCCAAAGCCTAAATATTGGTGACAATACAGAGATAGATCTGGCATAACTCATTGTTTGAAGATACTTGAATAGGGCTGGTCATTAACTTGATTAGCCATTTTGCTATTCAATGTTAGTTTTTCAGTGGCATAATAAATGTAAATGTTGCACCCTTGCCGTCTCCTTCACTTTCTGCAATAAGCTCACCTCCCTGACGTTGTATTATTTTCTTACACAGATACAACCCCAAACCTACAGATGGTTCCCCATTTGTTCCTTTTCTACCCGCTTTGGTAAAACGATTAAAGAGCAATTCCTTATCCTTAGGGTCAAAACCTATACCCATATCCTTTACACTCAGGAATAATTCCCTACCCGATATCTTTGACTCTATAGAAATTGTACCATCTTGAGGAGAAAACTTAATGGCATTACTCAACACATTTTTGATAGCCTGTGCAAACAAGATTGGCTCCAACTCTGTCTTCAACTCGTTATCTACTACTACATTCCACGACAATTTTTTGCGTGCAGCAGCCTGATCGGCAGAATCGATACACTTCTTTAAAATCGCTGCAATCGAGGTATTGACCAAGGTTATACTCCGCCCCATCATTTCCTCTTGCTTGAGTATACCCAGTACATCATTTAACAGGGCAAGAGCATTATTGCATTCTTTAATGATCTCATCTGAATAGAGGTTGGTATTACCGGCTTCATGATCTATTTTTTGCACCTGCGATAGCCCTATTATTCTTGCTATGGGGCTACGCATATCGTGCGAGAGTAAATCGATGACCCCTGTCTTTTCCATTATCAGAAGGTCTAGTTGTTGTATAGTATTATGGATATTACTGAGTAATGTGCCTGCTTCATCCTGATAGTGTAATGGCAACTCAGGTAATCTTCTTTCTTTAAGATACACTTCGAGTGAGACCTGCGCTAAGTGAAGTGGTGCCAGAAGTTTGTTTAACACTAATAAGGTAACAGATGTTGCCGCTAATGTTAGTACAAGAGTCAGTAGCACAACTTTGAAGCCATCAACCGGAGCAGGAGATTCCCATAAATAAAGTGTTACACCTATCAGAGGTAAATGAATACCAATAAATGCAATGAATAGGAATTTGAAGGAGTAGTGCTTTCTTAAAAGACGAATGCGGGACAACCTATCGTAAACAACCATCCTGAGTAATATGTTTTCATGTAAAGGAGATATATTTCAGCATCTAAACGACCATATCAACTAACTGACAACAATCATCTATAACTATTACGAAGCTAAACAATTTGTTAAGCATTACCACCTACTATAAAATAAATATTTTGACCTCAAAAAAAAATCCGCTACACAATGTGTAGCGGATCAGTATCGTTTATTAAAAGGGAGTATTAATTATTTGGAGTTGGTGATACGTAGCTGGCAGAGATAACACCATTTACAAAATGTACACCGGCAAGAGACTCAATAGTATTGATATCTACTTTGTGGAGTTCCAATTTGTCTTTATCGAAGTATGGCTCGATGTTGTGGAACTGATAGCAAAGGTATTCGTCAGTGCTAGGAATGTAAATCACTTTCCAGCAATATTCAGGAACGATGATATTGTTATCTGCACCAATAATCCAGTTACGACCTACAGTACCTGAAAACACTTTTATTTTCTTGTACTTCTTAGCCTTAGCCATTTCTTTCTGCTGTAATTTTTCCCAAAGACTCTTGTAAAGATTTTTTGGCATTGGCATTACATTAGTGTAGTAATAGCTCTCTCTGTATGCATCTTTATCGCAAGTATTCTCATCAGGAGACATCATCTGAGCATGATCGAACTGAGTGTTGTTGTAATCATCGCCAAGAGAGGAGAACTCAGGCAACTGAGGGTCTGTACTCAACTTAATACCACTTTCGCCTTTTTGCTTGCTACAGTTAAACAACTCAGGAGTAAGTGTATAAACAACCAATACCGGCAGGTGCTGAGATTTTGAGAAGTAAGAGGTAAAGTTTTGGTTTCTTACTTTCACGATATCCTGACCGTAAGAATTGAAATTCAAAGCAACCAGCAATAACATTGCCAGCGTAGAAACACTTTTAAATATACCCTTTTGCATATAGACCATTTATTCAGTTAATGATTTTTATAAGTAACGGATTGTTGCAGCGATAAAATTAGAACTTTCACACAATTTTTTATAATTAAAAACGGATTTTTAATAGTAATTGTTCACTTTTTTATCCTTTTTTGCCAGTACAGCCCGCAATAAGTAGTCAATGATACTTATTTTTTGCCGTTTTTCACAAATTTTTTGCTATATTATATTTAAAACTACCCTAAGGGCATTACTAAAAACAATTTAATTCGCCTCTGCATCAGGGTTTGTAATACTTATTTAGCTCTTTTTCCATCTCAGAAAATACTTCCTGCTTAAATTCTGCAAGCTGACCAATCTGCCTTCCGTTCACTTTTACCGGATTGAGAAATATAGCTCTGTTTTTACCCGGCCATACCTTCCACCAGGCACTGTAGTGCCAACGGTCAACAGTATCTGGCAAAATAAGCGGCAAAATATCTGTTTGGGTTGTTAGTGCCAGTTTAAACGCCCCATCATAAAAACTTTTAAGTGTATCAGCCGTTTCATTGAAGGTGCCCTCCGGGAAAAGAAGGATGTGCCCCTCTTTACGCAACACACGCCACATTAGGCGCATGCTTACCGCCCTGCTCACGGCACTGCTCCTATCTACCAGTATCACTATTTGTTTATAGATAAACCCAAAGAGCGGCACCTTACTCATCTCTTTTTTACCTAACGGACGAAAAAAAGAAGGAATAGCCGGAAAAATAACCAGCGTATCCATATAGGAGATATGATTAGCGACTATTATGTAGCGACCTTCGGGCATTCTACCTTTCACTTTTACCGGCATGCCTATAAGCCACAACCACAGTATGCTCCAACCTCTCACCACTGAGTGAACCCGCTTCCGCCCTTTGTAATTGTCACTGATACTAAATATCGCAACTATTGGCAATACTATCAGTATACTTACCAAAAAAGTAAGAAACACATACGCTGTATATAAGGGCTGTAATATTTTCCTAAGCATGAGCAGCAGCAGGCGCAGAAATCATTGCCATACCGGGCAACCAAGGTTTTGCAGTATCTTTTTTAGATGGCCAAGGCGTCTGAGATACAAATAACAGCAATGCAATAAATGCGAACCAGAATACACGCTTAAATTTCTGAGCATCACCCATTGCTGATTTTGCAGCTTTGTATGCCAGATGCACTAAAACAATACCTATAATCATACTCATAGGGTGTTCCATGCCATAAAAACGAGTGTAATGATTAGCCATAGCACCCGGCTGCTGCATTGCTTGTAAATGACCACCGAGGAAGTACACGCCAAGACCTACTAACAACTGAAGATCACAGGCAATCATCATAAATAATGCTGCCTTGCGATTGCCGGGAGTAAACGTTTTATTACCGGTCATGCCCATAACGGCTTGTGCAGCAACAACAATAGTAAGAATAATAACAAAATAGCGCAGAAGGCTATGAACAAAAATTAAAGTACCGGACATAAGAGGTGTTTTATTTTATAAAAGTAAGCAGCAATTTTCAATTTAAACAAAATAACAAAGATGCTAATATTAGCTACTGGGCTCAATACCAACCCATCCGCTCTCTGAGCCGGCGAATGTGCTCTGTGTGGTGCTTACTGTGCCAAGCGTACATAGCTACCATTTCCCATATCGGCACACTCCTTTCTTGCTCCGGGTGGTAATAGGTGCGCAGCCACTGCGCATCGGTCATACGCTCTAACAAAGCTACCATGCGTCTATGCACCGCGTGCAACATGGTAACAGATACATTTACCGGCACTTGCTTCGTGTCTTCCAGCGCGGCCCACAACTCTTCTTTATATGGTTTTACTGTAGGGTTGTCTTCTGTTAATGCAAGTTTTAATCTTATAAATGCATTCAGGTGGCTATCGGCTACATGGTGCACAACCTGCTGTATGGTCCAACCCCCTTCTCTATAGGGTGTTTCTAACTGATATACATCTAAATTCTCAATACAGGCATCCATCCACATCGGTAGTGCTTTCAGGATGTTTATCCAACTGCGCAACTCATTGGCGTTGTACCCTTCCGGCTTCATGTATCTGCCAATGGGATATTTTAGTTCTTCTATATTTTCCGGCATTTAGCAAGGATTTAATTTTTACCATAAAGCTGATTGTAGAAAAGGGCCTCTACATCGCTCGGCTCATATATCTTATCACTACGACCATATTTATTACGATGAGCGAAGTACTGATTAAGTATGTCTCCACCATTTGTACAAACAATGACAATATCCGGCTCTGCGAACCTTGCCTTTTCCAGATACAGCGACTCATAATCATCCATCGTATAATGGCGCACACCTGCATTAATAATCTCTTTATCAGGATGGCGTTTTTGCAATATAGCAGTAGCCGTAAACTCATTGCTTAACATAGGGCTGAACACCTCAGCATCACCTAATATAAGAATGGTTTGTTTAGTCTTAGGGAAAGTAAGGTCATGATCCATCCGCAAGCCCTGGCTGTTGACTTTCAGATGATACGGAACATCGCCATAATCATACATATCTTCATCTTGCCCCGGTGGCAAATCGCCAAAAGTTTCGGGTTTTTTCACCGGAGGGAATCTCTTACTACTATGATAGTCTGTATACCTGCTGATAATAGAATCCAGCTTATCCGCTATAAATACGGCTCCCTTCTTAGACCAAGCTCCATCTTCAGTAGTCTGAGTAAGCTCCGTAACATCATTTTCAGCTATTGCAGGTGTAAGGTCATAATAATCAAGCCCCATATTGTCTGCTGTTACGAAAATAAAAGGTATACCATAGGTATTGGCAGGGGTAGCGTATTTACCGGTCTCAATAGTAAGCGCAACAATAATCAGTTTGGCACAATCATTATCGGTATGCGACTTTAATCTTATCAGTGCTTTTTTATAGTACTCTCTTAGCTCACTATACAACCTGTTGTCAGCGGCTTGTTGTATAATTTCATCATGCGGAATCTTGGAATACTTATCAATCATGGCGTCTTTTTGCGCCTTGAACACGATTTGGTTGATGCTCTTTTGTTTGCCATTGCATGCACCCAACAACACCATCGCCAGCAAAAAAGGCAAAAGTAGTTTCGCAAAGTGGTCAGACAATAGACTAACGGTATATGAAATCCGTGTTTTTATGTACAAAAGAGTGCCGTTAAAGTTTAAAGATAGCAATAAAATTACTTATTATAGTAAGAACCACAGTTGATAACAACCTAATTACAATACCCATTAAAACAATAGCAGGCAACCATAAAGACTGCCTGCTATATAACTGTGATCCTATTAATATTGCGTATCTACTGTATGGCTTGAAACTGCCGTAAGAAACGTACATCATTTTGCGAATACATGCGTAAATCATTTACCTGATACTTCACCTGAGTGATACGTTCCACACCCATACCGAATGCGAAACCGGTATATACTTCAGGATCAATACCGAAATTGCGCAACATATTTGGGTGTACCATGCCACAACCTAGTATCTCTACCCAACCGGTATGTTTACAAAGATTGCAACCACTGCCACCACATACGGTACAAGAAATATCCATTTCTGCACTTGGCTCAGTGAACGGAAAATATGACGGGCGGAAACGAACCTTAGTATTTTCACCAAACATTTCGGTAACAAAGTAATAGAGCGTTTGTTTCAAATCAGCAAAAGATACATTCTTATCTACATACAACCCTTCGCACTGATGGAAGAAACAGTGTGCACGAGCAGAAATTGTCTCATTACGATACACTCGTCCCGGACAAATTACTCTTATAGGCAATGATTCTGTTTCCAAAATACGTGCCTGCGTAGAAGAAGTATGTGTACGCAATACCCAATCGGGGTTTGTAGACACATAAAATGTATCCTGCATGTCACGAGCCGGGTGATGCTCCGGCATGTTCAACGAAGTGAAATTATGCCAATCATCTTCTATCTCCGGACCTGTTGCCACACTGAACCCAATGCGCTCAAATATAGACACGATCTTATTTTCGACTACACGCAGCGGGTGGCGAGTGCCTAATGGCAGCGGTGTACCCGGCAAAGTGTGATCAACCAGCGGGCCTGAAGCCTTGGTATCTACCTGCTGAGCTTTAAATGAATCGTATTTTTCTTCTGCAAGTATCTTGAATGCATTGAGCATCTGTCCCGCTTCCTTACGTTGGTCGGCAGGTACATTCTTCATCTCCCCGAATATCTGCTTTACGATGCCTTTTGCACCTAAAAAGCGTATGCGGAAATCTTCAAGTTCAGCTGCATTAGCAGACTGGAATGCTATTATCTCTTGTTCGTATTGTTGGATCTGCTCCTGTAAGGATGCCATAGGGCACAAATATAAGTTGAAAAATTGTGAGTTTGAATTGCCGACTCGTACACACGGAGAACAATTGGGTAAGTAAACACTTACCAACGCCGCAAAACAACACAAATCGGCCACTCAGGTAGTTACATATAAAAACAAAGACAATGAAATATGTAGCCATTTTACCAAACGCAGCAGCACATTGCAACTGGTCACCCCAAAGTCTGTTTCCATTTACTATCTTTGTGAGCGATAATAAATACAATATATGTTACCTATACAACTATTCAGACAAGACAAAGAACTGGTGCTGGCTGGCTTAAAGAAGAAAAACTTTAAAGAAACCGAACTGGTAGATACCATAATAAATCTCGATGAGCGCCGTAGGGTGTTACAGGTAGAAAATGACAATATTGCCAATGCAGCCAACACAGCAGCAAAAGCAATAGGAGCACACATGGCTAAGGGCGAAAAAGAACAGGCCGAAGTGTTGAAAGCGCAGGTATCTGCAGGTAAAGAGAAAGCAAAAGAAATAGCTCAGGCACTGGCAGACCTGGAAAATGAGCTCAATGATACATTGGTGCGCCTGCCTAACCTACCACATAGCAGTGTGCCAGCAGGCAGAACACCTGAAGAAAACGAAATTGTACGCACCGGCGGAACAATGCCTACGCTCAATGAACATAAAGCACCCCATTGGGATCTGGCCGCTAAATACAGCCTTATAGATTTTGAACTGGGTAATAAAATAACAGGTAGTGGGTTTCCTGTATTCATGGGTCAGGGTGCACGATTACAGCGTGCGCTGATTAATTATTTTCTTAATTATAACATGGATGCCGGCTACAAAGAATATTGTCCTCCATTCATGGTAAACGCTGCTACAGCTTATGGTACAGGACAGTTACCTGACAAAGAAGGTCAGATGTATCATGTCACAGAAGATGGCTTTTATCTGATACCAACAGCTGAAGTTCCGATTACTAACATATACCGTGATGTCATTGTTCAGGAAAGTGAATTGCCGGTTAAAATGACCGCTTACTCTCCTTGTTTCCGCCGTGAAGCAGGTTCTTATGGCAAAGATGTCCGTGGTCTTAATCGTGTACATCAATTTGACAAAGTAGAGATTGTGCAACTATCTCACCCCTCTAGCAGCTATGATATGCTCGAAGGCATGGTAGCCCATGTAGAACAACTGTTACAGAACCTGGAATTACCATATCGTATCCTTCGCCTGTGTGGTGGTGATATGAGTTTTACTGCCGCTATTACCTACGATTTTGAAGTATACAGTGCGGCTCAGGAACGTTGGTTGGAAGTGAGTTCAGTATCAAACTTTGAAGTATTTCAGGCAAACCGTATGAAAATACGCTACAAGGGTGCTGATGGCAAAACACAGTTGGTACACACACTGAATGGTAGCTCATTGGCTTTACCGCGTATCATGGCATGCCTTTTAGAGAATAATCAAACAGCTGATGGTATAAAGATACCAGCTGCACTACAACCATACTTCGGTAAAGACATGATTAGCTAATAAAAAAACATTTATAATATTCCGCTTTTATGATTCAACGTAAACAATCACTCTTTCTGTTAATTGCTGCGCTTTTAAATGGTTGCCTGTTGGTTACCGCTCTTTATAAGTGGCACGAAACAGTAAACGGGGTAGATATGCCTCACGAACTGCGCATTAACGACCATTACCCATCGCTGATAATTGCTATGGTAATGATTCTTTTGCCACTTGTCAGCATTTTTATGTTCCGCAACCGTAAACGCCAATTGGCATTATCTTTTGTGAGTATTGTTAGTATCGGTGGGTTTATTGCCATGATGCTGTCACGCGTTAGCGCATTAAAACAAGCTACTCCAAATGTTGGCGGTGCTTATGGTATTGGTGCTGTTTTGCCTATAGTGTCCCTACTATTCCTTGTTCTGGCAATTATGGGCATAAGAAAAGATGAAAAACTGGTCAAATCGATGGACAGACTACGATAGATAAATATTTTTATAAAAAGACAAGGGGTTGATATCGTTAAATATCAACCCCTTGTCTTTTTAGTATGTCATTAGATTATTCTGTTCTTATCTACGTCTTGAGATGACATCGTTTTTGCCTCTATGTCGTCTGCTGTCGTCGTTTTTAAGCGCAAAGCATACACCTGCGCTCAGTGCACAATTACTGAATGGCT